>CAZYYB010000007.1:0-58394 GCA_964651515.1 uncultured Fibrobacteraceae bacterium | reverse complement strand
CCCGGTCGAAACCGGCGGCATTCCCTGCAACTGCGGCCAGCGCGGCTGCGTGGAGCGCTATGCCTCGGCCACCGGGATTGCGGCCATGGCGCGGGAGTTTTCGGAAGCCGGCCCGGATGCCGGGGCTTCGGAATTTGTCAGGGAGGTCCGCGCGCGGCCCGGCGCGGTCACCGCAAAGATGGTGTACGGGTATGTGGCGAAGGGCGATCCGGTGGCCTGCGCGGTCAACGAACGGGTCGGCGACCTGCTGGCGCGCGCCATCGGCATGACGCTGAATGCGCTCGCCCCGGACCGGGTGGTGCTCGGCGGCGGGGTGATGATGGCCGGACAGGTCATCATCGATACGGTAAACCGGTTCCTGCCGTCCTACTGCTGGCCAATGATCCGCGAAAAATGCGACATCGTGGCGGCCGCGCTCGGCGAGGATGCCGGCGTCCTGGGCGCCGGGGCGATGGCGTTCGAGGAGTGCGGCCGTCGGCTTTGAAGGGTTTTAAGTCCGCCGGATATGGAATGGTTACCCCAGAAGCGCCCGCTCGAACAATGAAACGCTGGCGTCCCAGTTGAACCGGCGCAGGCTCCCCGGCGCGGCATGGGCGATTTTTTCCGCCTCAGAAGGATTATCGAAAACCCATTCCACCTTTTCGACAATCGACGCCGCGGAACCGGGCAGGCAGAGCAGCCCGTTTTCCCTGTCCTTCATGAATTCCCGATGACCGTCGATATCCGTGGCGACAACAGCGCAGCCGCAGAGCATTGCCTCCCCGGCAGGCAGTCCCCAGCCCTCGGTGAGGCTCGCCGCGATGAATATTCTTGACCGATTATAGAGGGCGCGGATGTGCATCTGGGACGGGTTCCGGTAATAGCGGATAAAATCCGGAAACCCGGGGGGAGGATCGTACATGCCGAACGCTTCAACGACAAGGTCCGGAAAGCGGCGTTTTAACCGTTCCGCGGCCTCGGCGACGAATCGCGTTCCCTTGATTTCGAGAATATGGGCGATAAACAGGATGCTGTGCAATGGTCTTTGGTCGAAGGGAGTATCAATGCCGAACCGGGAAAAATCAAAGGCGTTGGGGACATAAATCGCCTCTTCCCCCATACGCTCAGCGAGCCGCTGCAACCATCGTGAAATAACGATCTTCTCAAGCGGCATTTTCCAGGTTTTTTCGACCTCCGATGCCGCCATCGCCCAGCCTTCGAAATGCTGAATGAAATAAAATTTCTTTCCTTTGGCGGGGGAATAAGAATTTACGAACGAAGCCGATTCAACCGGACAGGCGACAATATAATCCGCGTCCGGGATCCAGCGTTCCTTCAGTGAAGGAGGGCATACTGTTTTTATCCGGGAATTCAGGTGAAACCAGCTATCGGGACGGTATGGTTTCAGCAGCACCCTTTTCACATAGGCGCACCACCAGCGGGCTTTTGCAACCATTGAAGTGCTCTGGGGCCATGCATCGTACCGAGCCGGATGAACTATCGTCACCTTCCATCCTCGATCGGCAAGGCGATTGGCATATTCATAGACAATCCGTAATCCTCCTGTAGGGTGATCGCCGGAGGATAGAAGAATGAATGAAATCTGTTGTTTTTTTTTCATGATACAACCTGCCGAACGGATAGTCGCCGCTTATGAATCGGGTGATAATAAAGGCGGATATCCCTTTTCCTTACGGTGATGACCATAAGAGTCAGAATAGCAAATTCGGAAACCAGAAATGAGACTGCGGAACCGATCCCTTTAAAATGTGGAACAAGGGCCAGAAGCATGACAACAGAGAGAAACCCGCCGCAAAGAATGATTCGCATAAACTGCTTCTGCAAATGGATATTAAGCATTATCTGCGTCCCGTAAATATTATCGACAAATACGGTCAGGGGCAGAAGCGACATGATCCTTATGAGGAGGGCTATTTCATGCGAGCGGGTTCCGGTGACCACCAGCACCACCATATCGGCAAAAATGAATAGGAAAAGGCTGATCGATCCGAACAGCGCGGAGCCGGTCCAGGTGATTTTTCGAAGGAACCGGATTGCCCGTTCACGCGATTCGGAAAAGAGAAGCGCGGTCCGGGGATAGATGGCGCTGCCGACGGGGCCGGCGAGGCTGATCGCGGCCCGGGTGATTTTATCCGCTATCGCATATTTCCCGACAATTTGATTATTGGTAAAGATGCCGAGCAGGAAGATATTCGAATTGGTAACCATGGTGACCGATACTTGCGAAATAAAAATCTGGAGTCCGTTTTGCAGGACCTTCCAGTGCGTGGACGGGGCGGGAAGAACAAAGCGGATCCTGAATTTATGCACCGCGACGACGAAGGCTACCGCACCGGCGAGAAGCGTCCCCCCGGAGTTCAGGTAGGCAAACCAAAGGTAATTCGCCGGACTTTTAATGCACAGGAAATACAATACCGTTACCGCCAGCTTGCTCGCCAGGTTGAAAATCGTGATATAGCGCATCTCTTCCATGCCCTGGAAGAGCCAGGTCGGGAAGAGAATGCTGCCGGCAACGCCGATAAAAAGCCACAGGCAAAGGGACGCTTCCTGATGAAATCGGGGAACCGCTGCAACAAGCGCTCCAAGGAAAAGGGCGCAGAGGAGCAACAGGGCCGACTTGATAAGGAGAACGGAGCAGAAGAGGCTGGAAAGGCGGTCCCGGTCACTCCTCGCGAGTGAAGCATCGCGGGTGGCGGACAGGTTGAACCCGTAGTCCACGATAATCTGGAAATAGGCCATGAATGCGCCGTAAAAGGCCAGCTTGCCGAAGGTATCGGTCCTCAAGACCCGGATCAGGTAGGGAATGGTTATTAAAGGGAGTAAATAATTGAGCCCCTGAAAAACATAGAGGTAGAAGGCATTGCTGAACAACTTGCGGTTATTGCCCAGGCTTTTGCGAAGCGATTGAAATGCCGGTAGCACCATGAAGGATTTCTGAAAAAATGCTGGTTTAGCCGCCTCGAGCCAGGCATGGCTCGAGGGTGAGTCGCCCGCTTCTCCCGGAATCCGGAGCAGGATTGCCGCCGGCGGTCGGGACGATAATTTTTATAAATATACTTTGAATAACGCGACCGGAGTAATCTCGATGCGTCTTTAGTATTTTTGTGAGCGTTGCGGGAGTGGGAGAGCGCTTGCCGAAGGCAAGCATCGCCGACCACTTCCGCAGGAAAGGGTGCGTCGGAGACGCGTTTCGCGGCTCCGACCAGGGGAAACCGCGTAGCGGTGTCCCCACCAGGGTAGTAACTTCTTGATCAAAATCCATCCATTCCCGCAGGGCGGCAAGAAGCAATGAACAATCCGCTTGTTTCAATCCCGATAATTACCTATAACGGCGAGCGATACCTTCGCCGCCAGCTCGATTCGATTTATTGCCAGACCTACGAAAACATAGAGGTGGTCGCCTGCGATGACGGTTCCACCGATACAACGAGGGATATCCTGGAGGAGTACCGGTCGTCGCACGGTCTGCGCTACGTCATTAACCCGTCAAATTTAGGCTATTTGAGGAACTTTGAGAAGGCCCTCTCGCTCTGCCGGGGCGAATTATTTGCCCCTTCCGACCAGGACGATATCTGGCTGCCCTCAAAAATCGAATCGCTCATCGTCGCACTCGGGGACAGGAGTCTGGCCTGCTCGGATGCGGTGCTTATCGATGAATTCGATACTCCATTTGCCGATTCCGCCATGAGGTACTCAAACCTTTCCGCATGCTCGGGGAAGCCGTTTTTTCAACTTCTCTTCAGTTCATTCGTCATCGGCTGCACCGCCCTCTATTCCGCCGATCTTGTCAGACGCGCCCTGCCCATCCCGGAAGGCGAACTGTTCCACGATTGGTGGATGTCGCTTGTCGCCTCTACCATGAAGGGCATCTCGTACTATCCCGGCCCCCTGGTCCGGTATCGGCAACATACGACCAATTCGATCGGCCTGAAAAAAGACGCCACCCTGTTCGGAAAAGTTTTCGGTTTTCTCGTTGCGCCGCCGGAACGGGAGTGGTACCTGACTCAGGAAAAAAGGTTGCGGGCCATTTCGGAGGCGCCTCAATTTACCGCTGAGCAGCGGGGTTTAGTGAAAACGGCGTGTGCGTTTTATGCCGATCGGTCCCGGCCCGGGATCCATCCGAGGGCCTTCGCCATCGCCGTGAAAAACCACCCGTTCATCTTTCCCTGGATATCGGGTGTTTTCAGGATAAAAGCCGTTCTGGGCTGCTTATTCCGGTAGGGAAAACCTGCGGCCGGGCAAATTTTCGTGCCTAAAGCGGGATTTTTTTATTTTTCATCAGTTCAGCAATAAACGCCCGGTCGAACGCGCCCCCCTGCCCGCTGTAGGCATACCGGCCTATTGCCTTCAGAGAATCAATGCGCGCTTTCAGGAAAGGCCCGAGAGGGTGCTTTCCTGAAAGGCAGACGATGATGAACCAGAGCTCCTCGGCGAGAATGCGGTGCATATTGGCGGCAATAAACCGGGGCGGGTAGTTTTTTCTGATGAAATACAATTTGTTGCGTTCCGAATAGTATAGTGAATCGCTCGACCGCTTCCCGAACGATGCGCGATCCTTGTGATAGACCACCGCCTCGGGAACGTAGAGACACCTGCCGCCGCTGTTGTTGATCCTCATGCACAGGTCGCTGTCCTCATAGTAGGCAAAAAAACTTTCGTCGAACCCGCCGAGCGATTTAAAGAGCGCGGTCCGGTAGAGTGCCGAAGCGCCGAGTGCGCTTGCTACATAGCCGGGTTCGTTGTAGAGGGGGTCGTCGAGGAAGGGCAAACCGTGCCCGAACCGCCGCAGCGACAGGAAGGGCAACCTGATGAAGTGATATAATCCGTCAACAATTTCCCGGTTGAAATAGTTCATGTTCCGGCACGCTATTGCGCCGATACGCGCCTCGTGCTCGAGATGGCGAACCGGCTCGTTCAGCCAGCCCGGCGATACGACGACATCGTTGTTCAGGAAGCAGACATATTTACTATCGCTGCCGACGGCGCGCATCGCCCGGTTATTGCCGGCGGCATAGCCCAGGTTCGCCTTATTATCGACGATTTTTATCCCCTCGTACCCGGCGGCAAGCCGCAGCGAGTCGTCGGTCGACCCATTATCGACGAAGAGTACTTCGATCGGCCGGTAGTCGACCGCGGCGAGGGATTTGAGACAGGCGGGAAAGATCTTCCCCCCGTTCCAGTTCAGGACGACAATCGAGATAAGGGGGTTTGCACTCATCGGATTTCGATCATCGGGTAGTCACGGCGCGATTTCGATTGCTCTAGTTACCATCGAAGGACGGTTTCGGTTCCTGTCCCTGCGGAAAGCATAACTCCCGGTACCGGCACTGCCGGCAGGCCGAGGGAGAGGGCGACAGGGGGAACGCTTCGATGGGCTGCGGGATGTTCTCCTCCGGATTGGAGCAGAAGGAGCGCATCTTCTGCGTCTGGTCCCGCACCGTGGCCATGAGCGCCTCGTAGCCGTCGCCGTCGAGCCGCAGTTCGTATTCATCGTAGACCGGGGAAAGATACACTATTTTAGGAAAGATCCGCTCCCACCGGATGCCGAAATTGTGCGATGCCGCCGCGGCGTACCCCTTGAGCTGCGCCCCGTGCTTGGCCTGATCCTTCATGCCGGTTTTCCAGTCGAGGATATGCACCTCGTCGCCGACCGGCATCAGGAAGTCCATCTTGCAGTACGCCTTCATCCCGTCCAGCCGCGTCTCGCCGAACCCCCCCGGCTCGATCATCCAGTCTGCCTTATTCCGCAGGGCTTTCATGTAGATCCAGCTGTAACAGGGGGATCCGATGAAATTATGAAGACACGATTCGATTTTTGCGAATGCCTTCTCCCGGTCGATGGCGTCGGTGAAGCGGTAATAGGTTTCCAGGAAGGTCTTCTGCGAAAAATAGTCGTCGGCCTTTTGACGGGCATAGGAGAAAAAACGCTCCTCGTCGATGTTGCTGTCGCTCTTCTGCAAACGCTTGAGAAATGCTTCCAGGACATCGTGGACGACATTGCCGATCTCAAGGGGCACCGACGTCAGTTCGCGGAGCATCGCCAGCTTGAAGTGCGGGACTCCCTGCACGAATTTCGAATAGTAGGCATAAAAATACTGACGCTTGCACTTTTCAAAGACCTCGTTGCGGGAGATCGACCATCCAAGCATGGGCGTATAGGGATATTTCTCATAGTGGAGCGGCATCGGGCGATCCTCAGGCTGCATATGATGATAAAATACAACAGCCTTGCCGCAGAACAGGATAGAAAATGGTCGATGACGGGAGGTTCGAGCGGGCCCCCCGCGGGGAGGCCCGGAGTTATCGTGCGGCTGCCGCTACAGGCGATCGATGAAAAGCTTCGAGTCGGCGCAGAGCTCCAGCTCGATGCGCAGATTGGTACAGTCGTCCTCGGTAATATATTTTTTCCGCTGTCGATCTGCTGTCAACTCGCCCGGCAGCGGATCGGGCGCGCCGCATTCGATCTCGCCCAGAGCTTTTTGCATCAGGGACAGGCCCGCGGCTTCGGTTTTTGCCTTTTTCTCAACGAGCGGCACGGCATCGACGCAGCAGGAATCTCCGCCCGCGACCGGGGCATGGGAGTCCAGAAGCATCACCTTACGCTTGAAGTACATGATGGGCGACAGGCATGATGGACAATTAAGAATTATCACGCTCACCGACGTGCTCAGGAAAATCTCCGATGACTGCTTGCAGTGTGGACACTTTATGTGCAATGTCGTGACCATGATGCTTCCCCCCACGAAGAGTTTTTATCCTCCAAATGTCCTGCACGCCCGTATTTTCAGCGGACACCGGCCGGAAATGGACCATACCCCGCCACTTTTATTTTACCGTGAAGTCCAAAGGAAGTCAAGGAATGTCTGAAACTGAACGCCCGGAAACGGATGCGTACGGGGCCGTGGTGAAGGGTTCGCTGGCAAAGGCCCTCAAAAATCTCCGCCGGAAACATGAAAAACAGCTCCTGGAGCTTGCGGAAACCGATCGGGCGGCATGGTACCGCCAGATTGCAGACTCCCTGCTTGCCGACCCGAGTCTGGCGCCGCGGGGGTCGGCGAAGACCCTCGTTCTCAACGTTCATACGCAGCGGATCGAGGAGGTTTCGCTCAATCCGAAATTCGATTATCGCGGGAATGCCGAGCTTTTCTATAAGAAGGCGAGGAAGGGAGCGCGCGGCGGAGAAATTAACCGCAAAAAGATCGCCGAAACCGCGTCGGCCATCGTCGACCACGAAACGCTGCTCAGGGAACTGGATGCCGCATTAGCGGAAGTCGACGATCGAAACGCCGGCGAATGCATCGCCCGCGCCGAGCGGCTGCTCGGGCTTCCGGCATCGGGCGGGGAAAAGCCGGGGGGCGGCGAAACCCCGCAACGAACGGCAAAGGTGCCCTACCGCCATTTCAGCTTCGATACCTGGGAGGTATTCATCGGCAAGAACAACTCGCAGAACGACGAACTGTCGACCCGGTTTGCCCGGTCGCAGGACCTGTGGCTTCACGTGGCCGGCCACCCCGGATCGCATGTCGTTATCCGGAGACCGAAAGGCGCAGCCCCGGTTCCGCCGGACGTCGTCGAAAAGGTCGCCTCTCTCGCGGTCTGGTTTTCCAAGGCAAAGCATACCTCTTACGCGGGCGTCCACGTCACGGAGGCAAGGTTTGTCCACAAACGGCGCCACTCGCCGCCGGGAGAGGTGGTGGCTGAGCGCTGCCGCGAGGTCAGGGTGGCTCCCCGGTCGCCGCAGGTATTCTTCCCTTCGCTCTACGACGACACCGGTGATTCGGAGGAGTAATCCGATGCGCGGCTTGACCTCTATCGGGGCTTCAAGTATTTTAGGGCAGTTCGGTAATTAAGGGAGAACAATCGCGGGGTGGAGCAGTCCGGTAGCTCGTTGGGCTCATAACCCAAAGGTCTCAGGTTCAAATCCTGACCCCGCTACCAATAGAGACCCTTTTATTTCAAGGGGTTCAGGGGCGGTCGAAGACATCATCTTCGGTCGCCTTTTTATTTTGGCCATTATTCCGGCCATCGGCATTGTACGTTGCAGCAACCGCGACCTCCAGATCGCGACGCTGGTAGTGGGTGTAGTAATCATCCATGGCATCGGTACGGTGGCCGAGCATCTCCTTCGCAATCTCCCTCCCGGCTGCCGCCCGAAAGACCAGCTTCGCCTTTTTCCGGGAATCATGAAACCAGCGGTGCTCCCACCCCGCCGCCTTGCGCAGACCCGAATTCCGCAGAAGCCGGTACGGCGGAACATTGACGGGCCACACCTGCCCTCCGGTTCTCTCTGCGATCTGGGCGGCAAGCGCGGCCGCGCACCGGGCCGAGAGCGGCCGCGGCTTTCGCATCGCCCGCTTCTGTTTGCTCACCATGACCCAGAGGTAGGGGAGCCCCTCGTCCGGGTGCAGCACAACGTCTTCGACCTGCAATCCCATGACCTCGCCGATGCGCAGACCGGTCTCCCAGACCACGATGAACAGACGGCGTATCCACTCCGGGAGGCCGACTTTGATCGAGGCGGCGAGGATTTTCTCCAGGTCGCAATCGGTGGGGACATAATCCATGACCCTGATGCCGCGATCGATGCGCACGAGCAGGCAGGGGTTATGCAGCGACAGGCGACGAAACCGGATCCAGTGATTGATCGCCGCGCGCACGGTAATAAAGTAGTTGAACCTATACTTGGGCGACCACTCCGGCATCGGAAAATTGCGGAAGTGGTTGACTATGAGCGATGGGTTCCGGTCGATCGTATCCAGCCTCCAGTTGCCGATGAGCCGTCGGGCATGGCCGCCAAGACAGCGCGCCGACGCCTCTCCCCGTCTTCCCACCATGACTTCGGCCAGGTAGGCATCGATGATCTCGGCGATCGTCGCCCGCCGGAAATCGCGATCATCGTAGACCCCCCGCTCGATTTCCGAGAGGCGCAGCGCTTCGAACCGCCTGGCGCCGTTTTTTGTCTGATACTCCGGCGGACATTTCTCGCAGTGTAGCCGGCCGTTCACATAATACTGAATGAACCACTCCGGTTTTCGTGCCGAAAGTTCGCGGATGCGTTCGTTCAGCAGCTCCCCGGTCGATCGGGTGCACTCACGGATCCGTTTCCGGTTATTGTCGTAGATCATTGCAGGGTCCGTGTTCGCGGAAAAGGTCCTGCGGAGTCGCCGGCCGTTCCGCATAAAAAACAGCGTCCGAGGGGGCACCCGCCTCAACCTGCGCAAGCCGGGCGCGCAGGTCGTCGCCGTTGATCAGGATAATGCTCCCTATTTTCGCGCCCTTCAGGATTCCGGCATGGAAATAGTACCGCGCCGTCACCGCCGGAATGCCGAAGGCCTGCTCGATCTCCGAGGGCCGGTAATACTCTTTTTTCATCGTATTCACGGGACCGACTCCCCTTTCCGCGCTACCTGGAGTGGCGCACCGGATTCGGCGTGCCGGAATTACCGGCCATCGACGGCCTTCCGGCTGGAAGCCGCTGCCGCATCTGCCGGAGCCCCTCCCCTGAACGGCACGGTAGGGCAAGGGGAACCCGTTCGAGGTGGGTACTGTCGATCGTGAGGTCGTTGTACCACAGGAGCAGCTCGTTTTCATCGATTGAAAAGCACTCGTCGAGGCTCGTACACCCCCCGCAGGGAGCGATATTCCCATGTTTTTTCCGTGCACGCGCGATGAGTGCCGATTTCAACGACCCGATCGGGATGCGATATTCTTTTTCCCGGAGATTCAGTGCTTCGATCAGTTTCATACGGACGCCTCTTCCTAAAAAAATGTATTGACACGGAATTTTTATTGACATAAAATCACGGTATCATCTATGTTTATACGCCGACCGGCTTTTGAGCCTTTTTTATATTTATAGAAGATATGTGCTATTTTACCGGAGAATCGCCTATGACCGGGGTATTTCCGACAGCATTTTCCGCTATTTTCGCAGCCGCAGACCGCATTGTCGGCATAGAGCCCGATGATTTCGCCTTTGAAAGAGAGTTTCAGATTGCGGGGATTGCCGACCGGCTTACGGACATCGGGATCCGGACACAGGCTCTCGTCGCGGCGTTGAAAGGCCCGGAGGCCGAATTGGAGCCCGGAATCGCGGCGGGTCGGAAACGGATTGAAGAGCTTGCGGAAAAGGGTAGCGACACCGGAACGGTGCAGCTGCGCGCCCTGCGGGCCGGTGAACTTCACGGGGTTCGGGTTTTCAGGTGCTTTCATGGCAGTTCCGATGAGAATGAACGGCGTACCGGGTCTACTGAACCGGGACGGGCACGCGGTACGCATTCAAAGAACACTCTACTACTAATATAATACCACAAACCATCTTGTGCAAGCAAAATTTTATTTAGCGTGAAAACTATGAATACAATGCACACACGACTCAAATCGTTCCGGGAAACCGTATTGCATTTGTCCCAGGAAAAGACGGCCTCGGCAATCGGCATAACGCAGCGCGCCTATGCCTACTATGAGCTGGGGAAAAGCGAGCCATCGATCCGAACGCTGGCCACCCTTTCCGAGCTTGGGTGCGATCTGATCTGGCTCATCACGGGCAGGGATCCGAACCGGCTCAAGGAGGGCAACCTTCAGGAAAAGCTTGAACTCGCCCATGCGGAGATCATCAAGATAGCCGAGGATCGTGACAAGGCGAGGTCGCAGGTTGACATCCTGAAGGAAGTGCTCAACAAGACGCTTACCAACGAGGTGGATTCGAAGGCGAAATCGCCCGATCGGCGCTACGCCGAGCTTCGGGCGGACATCGAAATGCTCAATTCCGTCATGTTGCAGCTCAAGAAGAACTTCGAGGTTCACGAGGTGGAGTGCAGAATTGTTCAGCAGGCGGCAAGCGCATCGGGCGGGCCGAAGGAAGAGCTCATCATCCCGGAGGAGGAGATGGAGTCCGCGTCGCCGAAGATGCGGGAAGCGCTCTCGCGGTACCGCGGCCAGGTCGACGCGCTCATGGAGTTCGGTGCACGCATGGCGCAGGAGTGGGCGGGAATTGAAAAGAAGGAACCGCCGAACGAGTAGGCAGGGGCCCTTTCGGATAAAATGGGCCTTAAAAATTTGTTACTGCTCAGGGGGGGACACCGCTACGCGGTTTCCCCTGGTCGGAGCCGCGAAGCGCGTCTCCGGCGCACCCTTTCCAGCAAGGGTGCGCGCCGATTCCTGCCTTCGGCAGGAGGCTGCGCACCCCCGCAACGCCGCCTTTTTTGACCTTTTTAAAAACCCCCTGAGTAGCACCATTTTATCGCTCCCGAAGACCTCCCCGAGGCGAACCTTCGCCCCCGATTAATTATTGTCAACTTTCGGCGAAAACCACCAATATCGCCGAATCGGCCGTCCTTTGGGTCTGCTTGACATCACGAGCCGGGCCTCCGCCCGCTTCGGCGCATCCCGCAAGGTTGCCCCAACGGAAGCGTTGCCTGCCAGGCCCGTAGAATAAAGCCGATAACGGACGCTTGGGGCATGCCGAAATACCCGCACCCGGACAAATGCCTTCCCTCGGCCGCCCTCCTTGAGACCCAATTTTTTGTAATTATGGTATAGAGGAGGCGCAAGGCCGTCCGGGAAAAATGCGCATGAGGAGTATTTAGGGGAGGAGGCTCCACCCGGCGCGATCCGGGGCACGGCGGAGGAAACGGTCGGTATTTACCATTTTTCAAGGGAGGCAGCATGGCAATCGGAGCGCAGGGCGGATCGTCGTCGGACATAGCAATGACGAGCCCCGGCCGGTACGGCAGGAGTGACGGCGAGCCGCCGAAGCCGGACCGGCTCATGGTACAATCGCAGACCGCATGGCGCGATGTCCGGAAGATCAATGTTTACGACTTTATCGAGCAGACCTACTTCGGGACGCAGGGCTACCGCGATGCCTACTACCTGATCCCGCACCCCCGCGAGGCCTACTACGAGAACCGGCGGGCCTCATCCTGTTACAACAACATTTTCCGACCCGTCATCAACGCGCAGGTCGACGATGTCTTCGCGGATGAAATCAGGCGCCAGTGCGACAATGAGGAGTTCGGGAAATTCATCGGCAACTGCGACAACTGCGGCACGCCGCTCCAGAACCTCATCGAGGATGCCATGCACTACGGTCGCATGCACGACGTGGTTTTCGTGGTCATGGACAACTATCGCCCCGAGGAGCAGCCCGAAACCGCGGGCGAGGCGATAGCCGACCGGGTCATGCCGTACATCTACCTCAAACGGGCGCAGGACGTGAAGGAGTGGAGCACGGATAAGTTCGGCCGCCTGCTCTCGATCGATTTCAGGGATGAGGTGCTTACCGAGACCCTTCCGGGCGAAGGGGGAAGCGAGCGGTGTCCCTGCCCAACCTACCGCCACTGGGAGACCGGGAAATGGAACGTTTATAAAATCAAGATGAGCGAGGACGGCACCCGGGAGATCAAGGTCGTCCTCGAAGAGGGTGCGATCGGGATCGATGTCCTCCCGGTGATCCCGATGCTCGACTTTGCACGATCGGATAACCTGAAGGCCATGCCCGAGCCGTCGAGCTACGACCTGGCGTTCCTGTGCTTCGCCCTCTTCAACAAGGAGTCCGAGGCGCGGACCCTCGAACAGTACCAGGCGTTCAGCATCTTCTATGCGCAGGGCATCGACCAGCAGTCGATGACCATCGCCCCGAATAATCTCTGGGTGCTGCCAAACGATGCGAGGATCCCGCCGGGGATCATAAGCCCCAACCCCGATCACCTCAAAAACCACTACGACTCCTGCGACCGCATCGTGCAGCTTATTCGCAGCAATGCCGGCCAGCGCGGGGTACTGGCGGCTGAGCCGAAGTCGTCGGCCAGCGGCATATCGAAGCAGTGGGACTTCAGGGGAGAAGAAAAAATCCTGCGTCGAACAAGCCTGGCGGCGAAGAATCTTGAAATTTGCATTGCCCGGTTATTTCAACGCTATACCGGCACAACGTTCGATTATGTGCCCGAATACCCGGAAAAATTCGATCCGGCGGTCAACGATAACAAGGTGGGCCAACTCACCCAGCTCATCGCATCGATGCCGCCCCGGCCGTTTGCGCGGGCGGCATGGGAGTGGCTCGGCGAGCACTATTTCGGATCGGACGAAGACACCGGTAATACCCTGATCGCGGACATCGGGCACAGCGCGATGTTTGCCGGCAAGGGCGCGATGCCGCGGGACGGGATCGCGGGCGGCTCATGATTCCGCACCGGACGGGAGAGGCGAGAGCGGGCGATAATGCCTCCCGGCCGACCGTACTTTAGACGGCGGGTCGGGAGCCCGTCACCAACGAACGGAGGGGGGGGACATATGGACGAACTGGTTCCGGTCACCCTGCAATGCCCGTATTGCGGGCAGCCGATCGAAATCGTGGTGGATTGTTCGGGCGGGGAGCAGGAGTATGGCGAAGACTGCCCCGTCTGCTGCGAGCCGATGGTGATTTCGGTTGCTTTTGACGGCGAAAACCTGCCGCGCGTTGAAGCGCGGCAGGAGGGGTAGGCGCACACGACGGCGCGCCCGGGCCATGAAGCTTACGGATTCGGGTTATCGTGGTGCTCACGATAGAGGAGACACTTATTGAGCTCCTTGATGGCCCGACGGCACTCCATGATGGCCATCTGCTTGTGCCCGCCGAAATTATGCGGCGCGGCCTGCATGTAGTCGATCGCATCCTGAAGATTGTGGATCGCGGCGGCAATCCGCGGATGCATAACCGCCTCTTCATGAACGCCTCCGCCTTCCATCGGCTGGGCAAAGAGAGGGGTCAGGGGCGCAACACAAAAGGAAACCAACACGGCGGACAGCAACAGCTTCTTCATACGGCCTCCATGGAAAGGGGTTTATTTAACCTGGATCGCATCTTAAGCTGCGGATTCAGGCTGAAGAGGAGCGACTTCCTTCGCTCCGGCGGGGGAACGCTAATCACTGTATCAAATATCATGCCGAGATTCGAATATGAGCGTATGATTCATATTTCTATAAAAGCCCGTATTGCCGGTATTATACTGCGCATAAATCATAATGCCCTCTCGTCGCCCATGGGAATCGGCAATCATCGGACCAAATGGAACGACTCTCTTCCAAAACGGCAAGGGCGGCTACGGCGCGCCGGCAGGAGACAATGCGTGCCGCCCGGCATGAAATTACCCGCTTTTTGCCCCTCAAAAACGGCGCGGGGAGAAAATATAGCCATAAACCTTAGGAAATACCACTAAGTTATAGCATTTGAAAATAAATAAGATAAATAAAGATAATACATAAAAACCACAAAATCAGTTTGTTATAACTGATAAAAATATTTATAGAAATATTTTGGTCATCATGTCCTGCCAAATAGTATCTTTAGTATGAGGGCCGCAGGATCGGTTTTCCGGTTCTGCGGCGACATAATCGGGGCGGATAAGCGGACGGCCATCCGTTGATCCCCAGAGACCATTAAGGGGCATGGTAGTGCTACCACACTATCGTGCCCCTTTTTTATTCGCCCCGATCGATAAATGCCGGCCCGTCGGGCCGGAGAGTCCGCCGTTGGCGGGAGAGACAGCCTTCAGCAGAGGAGCATTGCAATGCCGAAAACAGTGGAAGAAATTCTCGGAAGCCTGCCGGAAGAGGATCGCGGGGTCGTCGGCGCCGCGATCGAAACCGTGAAAACGGAAGGGTCGAAGAAGTACAGCGAGGCACGCGGGGAGGTTTCCCGCTTGCTCGATAAGTACAAGCCGCTCGAAAAAGCGCTCCAGGATGCGGGGCTTGACCCGTCGGATCAGGCGACCGCCGAAGTCCTGAGGAGGGCGAAGGCGGGCGGCGACCACTCATCGGAGCTGGAAAAAACCGTGAAAATGCTGCAAGGCAGGATCGCGGAAATCGATGCCGACCGCAAGGCAACCGTCGAGAAGCTCCGGACGAAAACTCTCACCGAAAAGCTGAGCGGCGCACTCGGTTCGCACCTCCTGGAGGGCATCGGGAATTATGTCATTCCCGGCCTCATCGGAAGCGGATCGGTAAAGCTTTCGGACGACGGCGAATCGGTCGCCTTCATTTTTGAAGGCGAAGAACTGACACTTGAGAAAGGCATCGAGGCGTGGAAAGCGAAAAACAAAGGCCTGCTTAAAAACAGGCAGGCGCCGGGAGGCGGAAGCGCGGGAGGCAAGGGCGGCGGTACGCTGTCCGACCGGCCGCAGATGGCGAAAAGCGAGTGGGACAAGCTGTCGCCCCGGGACCGCGCCCGTTTCATTATCGACCGGAAAGGCGTTTTAACGGAAGGGTAATTCATCCTGAAAGGATTGCGAATCATGGCGACGAATAATCTCACGGCACTCTCCCCGCTGCTCTTCAGCGCGGCGCAGACCATCGCAAACGAGCCGACGGCGGTGCTCGAAGCGATCTCCAACACCTTCGACGACAAGGGCGTCGCGGTCGGCGACAAGGTCATCGTACCCATCGCCCCGCCCGCGACGCTCGATGCGTTCATTCCCTCGAACATCCCGCCCACCGGCGACGCGGCGACCGCCACCAACGTGCAGGTGACCATCACCAACTCCAGCAAGGTCTGCTGGAACCTGACCGGCGAGCAGCAGCGCTCCCTCGAAAACGCGACCATCGAAACGGACTGGATCCGCCAGATGATCGAGCAGGGCATGCGCACGCTGCGCAACGACGCCGAAGCGAAGGCCTGGGCAGCGGCCCTTGCCGGAGCGTCCCGCGCCGTCGGCACGGCCGGGGTCACGCCGTTTGCAAGCGACCTTTCAGCGCTCGCCGCTGTCAAGCGGGTGCTCCTGAATCAGGGTTGTCCGAGCGCCAACGTCACGGCGGTCATCGATACGAATGCCGGCCAGAACCTCCGCAAGCTCGGCGTTTACCAGAACTTCTACCAGGCCGGAACCGATAAGCAGCTGCGTTCCGGTATCTTCCTCCCGGCGTTCGGCATTGACATTGCCGAATCGGCGCAGGTCGGTATGCATGCCGCGGGTTCGCTCAATGCGGACGTCGTGACGACCGATGCGGCGGGCGATCCTCTCGGAACGCAAATCGTCGGCATCGGCGGAGCCGGTGCGGCCATCAACGTCACGCCGCAGGATGCGCTGTGGTTTGCCGCCGATACCACGGCCGCTTACATGGCGACCAATACGCTTGCCGCCGCCGGAAGCGTGGTCCTCAACCGGCCCGGTATCGCCAAGTACGCGATCCCGACCGGCAATGCGGTGACCATGGCCGCCTCCTATACCGGCAACGTCGTGCTGGAACGGAGTTCGGTCGTCGGCGCCATCCGGCCGCCCATCATCCCGGACAACCCGACCATCCAGCAGCTCAAGATCAGCGACACGAAAACCGGCCTGACCTTCCTGATGCTGGACATCGCGCAGTACGGTCAGCGAACCTGGGAACTGCACCTCGCGTATGGTTTCGCGGCGGTGCAACCGGCGTTCATCTGTGCGCTTCTTGGGTAGGGACGGCCGGAGAGACGCGGCAACCCGCGTCTCTCCGGCTCCTGTTATGCATTGTCAAAACGCACAAAGCGAGGACGGCATGACCATCGATCCCGCCGATCTGTCCTACCCCTGGGTGGCGAACCAGAACGGCATACTCCATTACCTGACTACCGGCAACACCGTTTTCGACGGCGTTGCCGGGGCTCCCTGCGTATTTACCGACGCAATCACGCTCGGCTTTGTCGGCGCCGGCGATCCGCGGGTTGCCCAGTGGCTCTCCCTGGTCGATAACGACATCAACTACAAGGCGATGGAGTACGGCCTGCTGACATCGCAGATCCTGCTGCCGCTGCACCCGCGCCTCATGGAGTACGCGGTTGCCTACTTTTCGTTCATGGTCTTCCGCGACAATATCGGCGTCAACAACGTCGACTCGGCGGCCGATGAGAAGTACCGGGTGAAATTCGACGAGTACCGGCTCGAAGTGGAGCGCACGCGCAAGCTCCTGACGCGGGATATCTTCTGGCTTCAGGACATGGCGATACGGGGCGTCAACCGCAGCGGCGGCAGCTGCGATATGGTGCGGGGGTAACGAATGGCACGCCTGACCGACATAGCGGCGGAAATCGCCGAACTCCTGCAAAGCATCACCGTTGCCAACGGGTTCTCGTTCGACTTCGGCACGGTGAACCAGCCCGACCTTGCCTTGTGCCGGTATCCGGCCGCCGACATTACCTACCTGAGCGACGCGCCGCAAGCCACCACGCAGGCGGCTTACGGCTACGACGTCGCGCAATTCGTCGTAAAGCTCGTGGCGCAGAACCCGAATTCGAATGCGGTAAGCAACCCGGCCGCAGGCATCCCCACGCCCGTCCACGCGATCGACGAGGTCATCGATACCGTCGTCGCGGCGATGAAGCAGCGGGTACGCTTCCAGCAGGGGTATCTGCCGCTCTCGGGCAATGCCTACATGATCTACAAGGGGTTCAGGAAGACGGTTGAGAAATCGGGCGACATTTTCCGGCCCGACAGCGTTCTCTTCAATCTCGAAGTGCACTACCAGAGTACCGAACTCGAAGACTTTTCGGCCGTCGCGCCGTTTGTCGCTACCGGAGCGGGAGACCTGGTCGTCGTCGCCCCGCTCGTCGAAACTTTATAAGAAAGGAAGTGCCGTTATGGCCTTTAAACAGTTAGACATCCTCCTCGGACGGGCGCAGGGCACCGGGTCGGCCGCATGGGCAACCGAAGTCGGACTCTCCGCCACCTCGCCGGACTCCCTGTTCGGCGCATCGGACTTTCTCATGGTTGCCGACGGCTTCAGCCTCGACGTCACCCAGGAGATGACCGCGCAGAAGTACGCGACCGGGATATTCGACCAGCATCGGAGCGTGCCGGGAACGGTGAGCGCCGATGCGAAGATTACCACGTACCTTTCCGCGAACAACAGCAACAGTACAGGCTATCCCGACGCCCAGGCCGACGCCTTCGCGATTTACCTTCTGGCTTCGGGCATGAGTGTTGCGCAGGTCGGCGACGAAGACTCCCTCACCCGCGCCTATTGGCCGACCTCCAATTATACCGGCTGGAACGCGCTGACGCTGCACAAGTATTCCGGCGACCTTACCGCCGGGAACAGCCTGCTTACCAAGGCCTGCGGCGTCATGTTTAACGGCGTCATCAAGGGCGAAATCGGCAAACCGATCTCCCTCGAACTGACCGGCAAGGGCGCCGTGTCGGCCATGCCCGCGAATGTCGACTACCCCGGCGGTACGTTTACCCAGCTCTCCGACGTCATTCCCGCCGTCCTGAAATCGTCGGCTTTCCAGATTGCGGGCGGCACGTACAAGCTGCTCACCTTCGAATGGGACTTCGGCAACAAGATCGAGCTGGTCAAGGACATGACCGCCCCCTTCGGCTTCGGCTATGCGGAAATCACCGACAGGACCGCCAAATGGAAGGTGAAGGTCTACGAGTCGCCCTACGGCGAGGGGACCAACCCGTTCGGCGCCATGGCGGCCGGGACCGTGACCGACATCAAGATCGTCGTCGGCACGTCGCCGACCGAGCTGACGTTCAAGACCGGGTACGGCTCCGCAAACCAGGCGCAGATAACGTCGATCAAGCCCGGCAACGATAACGGCATCAATACCTGGGAGATCGACGGGATCGTTCTCAACAACGACTGGGCGATGCTGGTCAACGATACGGAGTAAAAAGGATAATTTTGTCAAAAGAGCTTAACAAACAAAATCACCGCTCCTCTTTTCCAATGTTTTTGTTACCTGATGGTGGGCGAGGAGGCTTTGGCCAGGGGGAACCGGGAACCGGTTCCCCCACCGGAAGCAGTAACAGGAAATCAAAAGCAATAATCGGCGGGAAAGATAACGATAAGAGAGAGGGAATATCATGATTCCATTGAGCATGCGACAGAAGACGGTGACGTTCACCGATGAGGACGGCATTACCTGGACCTTCGCGGTCAAGACCGGGGAGAGCGAACTCCGCCTGATCCAGTGCTACGAGGCGGCGCGGGGCGACACCGGGGAGTGGATCAGGAAACAGATCGACCTCTTCAACGAGATCGTGCGGGGCTGGACGGCTCCGGCGGGCTCGATCATGGCCGCCTTCCCTGCGGACGGCAACCCGGCCGCACTTTTCACGAGCCTGGAACGGGCGGAGGTGTTCGGCCTCTGGCACAAGGCGAACAGCCTGAGCGTCGAGCAAAAAAAAAGCTGATTGTCGCCGCCGGGCTGCACTACGAACCGCATTCGAAGATTTTCGACTGCGCGACCTGCACGGCGGAAGACAGGAAGGGAAACGGCTGTAAGAGAAATCGGCGCCGGGCGATTCACCGTCTCGCGTGTACCTGCGGGGCGCAAAAGGGGTGCGATATATGCAAGGGCAGGGGATTCTTCAAA
The DNA here is from genome assembly GCA_964651515.1 of uncultured Fibrobacteraceae bacterium. Lineage (GTDB taxonomy): Bacteria > Fibrobacterota > Chitinivibrionia > Chitinivibrionales > Chitinispirillaceae > BOG-1184. Next base: position 39,067 of record CAZYYB010000007.1, on the reverse strand, counting down.
CTCAAGCGGTGTCCGGCGGCCTTTGCCGCCGACTCCCAAACACGAATCCTTCTGCCCTATTTTTTTGCCTGGCGAAACGGCGGGGAGTACCCGGACGGTGGGGCGAGGATCGATCAGCCGTCGATGCTGTTGCAGGCGTTTAATCTGCTGCAGGGTGTTTGCGGGATGCGGGAGAGGGAACGGGAAGAGCGGGCGAGAAGGAGGTAAGGGTTATGAGCGGATTAACGGGAAAATTCAGTGAGGCGGAACAATCGATTGAATCGTCGGGCTCAAACCTTGCGGCGACCGGCCAGCAATTGGAGGATATCGGCGAAAAGGCGAATAAGGCATTGGAAATATTCGGCCAGCTGACCGAGGAGATCCGGGGACCCATGGTCGATGCGATGAAGGCAGGCTTTGGGGAGCAGGCGAGCGGCGAAGTCGATACAATGATTGGCAATGTGCAGGATGCCATAGGTGTGATGGGGACTGTCGCGAACGCAGTAGCGCAGGTTGGCACCGTGATGCAAGGGGTCGGGGTCGCTACCGAGGCGGTAGGTGCCGCGATGGCACTTTTGGAGGTGAATCCTGTTATCCTTGGTATTACTGCTGCAGCAGTGGGCATAGTTGCAGTAATTAAGCTTATCAATAATGCAAGGGACAGTGCAAAAAAAACTCAGGAGCAAATGGCTAAGGATACAAAAGAGGCACAGGAAAAGGAACAGGGGAGGCAAGTCGCCGAACAAAAGCAACTAGAGAAAGAAAACAAGCCTGAATTTATTAAAGAGCAAATCGAAACCATTAGTAATCAAATTAAAGATTTTAACAGCAATGGTCCGAAATTGGAATGGTGCTCTTTCGATGGAAAGAAATACTTGTCCCCTGATTTAAATGAATTGAAGGCCCAATTAAAACCGTGGGTGGATAAGCGCAATCAAATCTTAAAAGAATCAGAATCGAATCCGGAAGATTATGCAAAAAACTTTGATGTTTTTTTTGGTAAAGGCGCTTTAGAGAAGCAACAGCATCAAAATGAGGAAAGAGCCGCAGCCGCGAAGGAGGCCGCGCGACAGGTTCGCGAAGCGCAAAAGGAACTTACCGAAGCGCAACGGGAACTTACCGAAGCGCAGGCAAAGGAACAGGACGGGGTTCCCACCGATGAAGCGCACGAGCGCTATAACAAGGACTTGGCCGAACTGCGGGCATGGCACGACGAGAAGCTCGAAGAGTACAAGGGCAACGCGGCGGCGACGGCGCTCATTATCCTGGCCGGGAACGCCAAACTTCTTGCCCTGCAAAAACAGCTCGATCAGGATATGGCGAAGGAAGTTACCGAAGCGCATAAGAGAATGGGCGAACAGATTCAACGCGATTTTGAAGAATATACGCGAAAATGGAATGAAAATGCCCAAAAACAGGCGAAAAGCGAGCAGGAATATATTGAAAAGGGCGATGCCGCCGCTGCCGCTGCCGGTGGAACGAAATTTCAAAAGGAATGGGCGGCAAAGGAAGGCGCCATTAAAAAGGAACATGATAGGCAAATTGCCGAAGCTCAGGCCGTTGCAGCGGACACCACGGCGATCGATGCCTCCTACGAGAAACAGCGGATCGCACTTGCCAAAGAAGAGGCCGAAGCGAAAAAGGAATATGCGATGGGGGCGGTTGAAACCTCTCTGAAAGCCATGGAAAGTCTTGCACAGGCGAACCATGCAAGCGCCGGTGTTCAGCGGGCTATTTCAATGGCTATGATAGCGGTGAACACGGCGCAGGCGGCAACGAAGGCATTGGCAAGCGGTCCTCCTCCATGGAACTTTGTGGAAATGGCGGCGGTAATCGCGGCCGGAGTTGCGCAAGAAGAAAAAGCGGCTTCTGCAAAATTCGCCCTCGGCACCGGCTTCGCCCCCGGCGGCATGGCCATGGTCGGCGAGCAGGGGCCGGAACTCGTCAACCTCCCGCGCGGGGCGCAGGTTTATAACCATACGCAGACGCAGAACATGACCTCGAACTCCGGGCACACGTTCACCATTCACGTCCACGATGCGCAGGGGAACGTGCTGGAAAGCGCGACGGCGGCAATCCGGGGCGGGGCGGCGGACCGGTTCGTTTCGACCCTCAACGACCGCTTGCAGGGGCTGAACTGATATGAGCGAATCGACAATGACCTTCTCCGGCGGCTCCTGGAACCCGGCAACGGGCGCCTGGACCGCCGGAGCCTGGCCGAACGGAAGCGCCGCGAGCGCCATCACCATCAACCGGCCGCAGTACGGGTACACGGCGGAAATCCACATGCCGATCGAAACCACGCGCGACCAGACCGGGGCATGGCACTTCTTCGACAACGGCGGCGGCGGAGAGTTCGATTACCGGCTTTGCACCATGACGCTTGATCTCCCGGCCGGGCAGAAGCAGGCGCTCAACGACTTTATCAGGCTCGATACGCAGGGGCGGGCGCTGCCGTTCATGCTGTCGATCGATACCGGTCTTACCGGGGCGGTCGGCGGCGACACCGCAGACGGGTTCTACCCCTTCGGGCCGGACCTTTACGCGGTCGGGAACCCCTCGACCGGCGACCCGTACTCGTGCATCGTTCAGCCCGTCGTTCACGATCAGGGCGGGGCGCTCTGGCAACCGTTTCGATGGTTCACGGACAAGCTCACCCTCCTCCTTGTCTCGCCGGTAAGCGCCCTGCCTTTAAACTCCCTCTGTTCCACCGGCGGGCTCTCCCAGGGGCCGCTACGGTTCACGACGGTGAGCGCGGAGGAGTGGTACTCCGGGTTCATGTTTCCCCAGGACGGCTTCAAGCCGAAGACGGCCTACAATTATCAGGTGGGAACCTCCCTCGCCGGTATCCCGAACGTCGTTGACGCCGAAACCGACTACTACGAGACCACGTTCGACCTCGCGGCGAATCTCGGCAATGCGGCGCTGCTCGTGAACCGGCTCACGGCGGTCATTCGCAAGGCGCCGTTCTCGTTTTCAACCGGCAGCGCAACGGAGGCCTACCCCTTCGGCGCCGACTTCGCGCAGGGAAGCTCGCCCTATACCGTGAACCTGCTCGGGTCCGACAGGAAGGACAACGAAATCGTTCTGAAGATCACGCACGAGAGTTACAACCGGTTTCAGATCCCTTTGAATCTCTACAAGGCGGCATAAATGGGTAACTACAAACAAATTTCTCTCGCCATCGACTCCACGTTGAACGTAAACGGCTCCGGACAGCTCCAGGTAGCCTCATCGATCGCCGGGGCGGCGGGAGTCGAGGCAACGCGCGCGGAGGCGGCGGAAGCGACCATAGCGGGCAACCTTACCTCCCATGCGGAACTTACCACGACCGCCCACGGCGGGATCGTGGCGAATACGGATTCGCGCCTGACCGACGCCCGGACGCCGACGGCGCATGCCGCAACGCACGAGGCCGGCGGCAGCGACCCGCTGCCCATCGGAACCGCCAACGGTATCGCCTCGCTCGACAACTCCGGGAAGGTTCCGCTCACGCAGCTCCCGTCGGGCGTCTGGATTTACGAGGGCGTGTGGAACGCCGCAACGAACACGCCGATGCTTGTCAACGGTACCGGCGCGGTGGGCGAACTCTATGTCGTGTCGACTGCCGGGACGCATGACTTCGGCGCGGGTGCGCAGACCTTTTCCGGCGGCGACCTCTGCATCTATAACGGATCGGTCTGGGAACGCTCGGCATCGGGCAACAACGTTGTTACCGTCAACGGTTATGCCGGGGCGGTGGTACTCGCGGCGGCGGATGTCGGGGCCGATGCGTCGGGATCGGCGGCGGCGGCGCAGAGTGCGGCGGAAAGCTTTGCGACAAGCGCCATTGCGGCGGCCGCGCCCCCGGCGTGGACCGTGCTCGACAGCACGACGCCCATTGCGGTGCAAAGTACGCTCGATCCGGCCGCGTATGATACTCTCGCGGACTATCTGGCGGCGCTCGGCCCCCTGGGGAGCAACGGTTTTTTCCAATTGACCGTATGCACCGGCGATCTGGGAGACCAGTCGTTTGAAAACGCAATAACGGGATACAACGGGAGCGACAATAACCCCCTTGTAGGGGATGTGTATCAATGGGACGGCGTAAACCTGAATGTTGTTTCACTTGAGGCACCACTCCCCTTTACGGCTATTCAATATGCACTGGCCCTCGCGGTAGACCAGGGAGAGGCAATGACGGGGTTCATTCGTTACCGCGTATTGCCCGATGCCGTCGAGATGGCATTTGCGCTTGACGTGTCATATATAGGCAATGGTCCCGATGCCATTAATTTCTGCATTCCGGCGCTCGCGGGGATCGTGCCCGACTACGCCGGCGGGGTGCTGGTGCAAACCGACAACGGCTACAGCACAATCGTTCCGATAATAGCCAATTCCGGCGAGGGCGCCGGAGGATTTACTATTGGCGCTCAATCGGGTTTCGTCGGCATGATTTCCGGTACCGTGGAGATTCCCCTGTTTACCGCGTAACACCTATAACGGGATCATAACCGATGGCCTCGAAAACGATACAAGCCCTGCAAATTCTCTGGACCGGGACGCCGACGGGCGATCTTCCCTCCGGCGCCTATGCCGCGACGTGGACGGTCGACGGAACCGGTTACGGCGGCGTCGCGATCCGGTTTTCCGAAGACGTCCTCGCCGGGGTAACGTGGGGCGGCGTCACGCTCACCGACTCCCCGGACCCCTCCTGTGCCCCCCTCATCGCGCAAAAGGGTATTGCCGCCCTGGGCGCGTCGTATGACGGCCGCCGCGGCGGCGACATGGCCGCCTACGAGGGCGTCAATGTTGCGCTCGTGAATGCCGAACAGCTCCTCCTGAACCTCTCCGCCTGCGGGATCAGCCTTCAGGGGTGCCCGGTGCAGCTCACGGAATACAGCGGTACTCCGGGCGCCTACGTCGCGACCACGCTTTTCACCGGCATCGCCGACGATCTCACCTGGTCGGCGACCGGTCTCACGGTGAAGTGCAAGAATTCGCGGCTGCGGCGCAATGCGGCAATGTTCACGCTCATCGACAACGGGGACTTCGCGACGGTGGCGGACCTCGTGGCGGCCGTGACGGAGAACGAAGTGACCTGCAATTACCCCTATGCGACGGATGATGAAAACGGGAAGGCGGTGCCGATAACGTTTGGAAGCCTGCCTTTCGATGGAAACCCGCCGGGGGCTCCGGCAAAGATGTTGAGAACGGCAAACGCAATAATCGCTTTCGGTTATAGTGGCGATGGAAGTACGTCAAAGTATGTCTGGTCAAATACCACCAACAGCAACCTTTTTTATCTGGGCTATCCTTCGCAAATATACGCCGTATATTCTTATGTTAATAATTACTATCCGGCCGAATACCAAGGGGTTCCCAATGCGCCCGTGCAATATACAATCCAGATAGGTCCGAACAGCGGCTCAACCGGTTGGCTGGACGACGTGCGTGATTATTATTCTGGCGTGAGCCTTCTATCTCTCGATGGATTGGTCGGCCAATATATGGTAATCAAGAGCGGCGCAACTTGCGTTGGACAAGGTCGCCGGATTATTTTGGCAAGTGTCAATGCAGCCACTTCGCCGCATCAAATCAACCTCACCCTCGCCGCGGCTTTTGATAACAGCGACAGCGGCAACAGCAGCAGCACTCCGCCGCCGCTGTTGACCACCATCAGCGGGACAAGCGGAGGGTTAACCGTGTCGGATACGAATATTGCATGGGTTTCGATAGAAAGCCATTATCAGCAGTACACCGCCGATGTATGGCCGTGCGTGGGGGCTATTGAATAGTCCATTGGAAATAAAATTATGGATGCTTTAAAACCTATCGTTGAATGTCTGTATGTTATAATGCTGATTCCCTGCATTATCTGCCTTATTGTTATTTACAATAGGTTATCAAATATGATTGGAAGTTATAAACCCGATGAAACGACTCGTGAGTTCCTGCGACGGATTGACAAGGAATTTTCAGCGGCGAGGAAATATTTCGACAAACAGAAGAACAAGAGTGCCGATGGCGATAACCCACGTCAAAAGGGCAAGTATTTGGTTAAGCTTAAGAAGCTGTTTTGTCAGTTTTTCCATTGCCTGCGAAACCTTGAAATTAAAGCACGCGAGCTTTTTTTCGGAAAGGAGTTGCCGTGAAAGCATGTGAACAGCAGCATCTCCTTCCGGGATGTGCGATTGCTCATACACTTCCCGGAGAAGTTGTTCGGTGGATTTATTCAGGTCTTCTTCGAGAGGTGACTTTAGCTCAATCATGGCGATTCACTGAATAGTCCAGACCAGACCGGGGGAGGCGACGGTGTCGGCGGTCATGGCCGTAGAGCCTTCATACCATTGCGCAGAAAGGCGAGAAGAATCAGCAACAATAATGGAATCCGGAATATTTATCGCGGCAACAATTGAAGCGTTATCATAAATTGTAAATGAACCGTTGTAAGATGGTAAATGTAAATATATGGTTACTGGGTTTTTAATGCCATCATAAATAATCTGAGTAGGATAGGTTTTTGTGCAAGAGGAAAGAAGACCGGCAATGAAGAGAACCGCAAGCAGCTTTTTCATAAAACCTCCCGTCAAAGTTTCGCCGTATGCGTTGACCGGGGAAGCCGCTACGGTTGCGGCTTATCGGCTGGCCTGCCTATCCCCGGATATTCCCAGTATAGATTAAGGAGCAAATAAATGTCAAATCTAAACCTTTTTGCCTATTCGAGCGAAAAAACGACGCAGCAAACACCAGTTACGGTTAATACATCAACCGGCGTAGGGTCCATACCCTCCATCACCGTCGACGAGTCCGAGCCTCAATACTGGCGCTTGCCGACGGACGGCTTTTCTCTGCTTCCGGGCTCAATCAACAATGCCGTTGGATTGATTACCAATAAAATCCGGGATGGCGACACCAACCTGGATTCCTTTTATTGTCTTCCACCGCTGAATTTACAGCCTCTTTCCGATAGTACGCTCGATGCGTGGGGGTATTTCGGGGGCTCTTTTGCGTGCGGGTCTCTGCCGAGCGGCTATTTTGACAACACGAAAGTGTTCACTAACGTGGCTCCGGGGATCTATTCAAACACATCCGACTCCACTGTGTGCTTTGACGGCGCATCGGCGACTCCGGACCTGACGGATAATCCGGAGGCCATTGCAAATCTAACGGATGGAAACTATTCAACGGGCGTTACCTTTAATCTTACCGCAAGCAGTCTGGCGGATTCGGATGAACGTCTTGCGATAATAGGACTTTCGTTTAATCTTCCGCAGGTTGATTTCGACTTCGACGCCGTATACCTGGGGCTTTATGCGACAAGCGAGGGGCCTGCCTTGTCCGTGCCGACAGGTTCCCAAAACATCACCGTTTGTTCTTCCGTGATATGCATGGGTAAAAGGGGCTATCTTATCGGAAGTCGCAGCGGTTCCCCTCCCGCATTATCAAATGGTATGCAATTTTTCGGGTATGCAAACAGCCCCGGCAACTATGCATCCAATATGGAACTTGGCTCGATGGGCGGAACAATCGGGGGCACCGAATATTGCTCGCTTCCCAACGAGTATATGGATATGAGTTCAATCGATACGCTGCATGCTCAAAATTTTTACTTATACAACAACCTGCAATATTACGGGCCGGGGAGGGGGGGCATTATAACCTACGATGGCGAATATTCCGGCTACCAGAACTACCAGTTGCTCTATAAATCAGGCAGCACGACCGTTCTGGATTGCGGAAAATCGCAGGATTATAATGCCGTTTCGTCTCTCGCCCTGCTTTTTCCAATACAAATAGGGGCCTATGGTTATGAAGGTTCGAATTATACCTATCAACTGAAAATCAGGGAGATATGCCTGATGTACCATAAAAAAACCGGGGTGCAGGACGCCGTCTTTTCTTCTCTCTCCGGGCGCACCTTTGGCGGCCCCGCAGGCACCCATGATGCCTATGCCGTTTCCACGGCTTTTGCCTCTCCCTGGCTTCAGGACGTTCCCATAAACACCGAAGACACCAACGCAACGAACATTTTGAGTGATGTAAACTCATGGCTTGCCGCGCAGGGGCTCCCGGCGGCATCGATCGGCAACTGTTTTACCGTGGCAAACGATACCGCGACCGGTTTCCTGGCGGGCCTTGTATATGATTCCTCGTTTTCGACAAACAGCGTCTTTCGGATCACCGCGCTTCTGCCTGCTGCCTTAACTTATGCAGGCGAGCAGGAGGGCGTATGGAGCAATCGCCGCCCCTCGTCGACCCTGATCGCCGACCCGGTCGACATGCTCGAACACGTGAAGCGCCTCCAGAACTGGAGCGAGATCGCGACGCCCGCCTTCACCGTCGGCAAGCAGTACGACCCGAATGCGCTCATCCGCACCGGGACGGCCGACACCTCCGACGGCTGCTACAACGGCAGCTTCGATAACCCGAACCTCGGCGCCTATGGCTCCGCCACCTTCGGCCAGGTTCGCGCCTGCCGCCCGGCGTTCCAGATTTTCGACAGCGGCAAGGCGTGGACGGAGACGGTCGGCCGGGCGCTCTGCAAGACCTTCGGGATTTTAAGCTACATCGGGCCGGACGGGTACGAGTGCGTGGAGAGCTTCGAGCCCTACTACCCGGCCGGGACGGGATTGCCCGGCACGCTGCAAACGATCGGCTTTGCCGACCTCGCCGAACGCGCCGGGGAGGTGACCGAACCGGAGATACAGGACGTCTTCTGCGAGCCCGCCATCGAATACGGGTACGATCCGGGCGCCGGGAAGTTTCAAAATTTCCTTATCGTCTCGAACACGAGTCAGGCGACCTGGCAGGCGAGTTTCACACCGGGGTACGACAATGCTCCGGGGCCGAATAATTTCAGCGGCGCCGGATACGATCCCTTCAACCTCTACGGCTCAAGGGCGCTCGGCGCTTACGTTTCCGACGGCGAATATATCTGGACCGTTTGCCGGCAACTCTACCTGAAGTACGGCCAGGTGGAGAAGTGCCCGTCCGACTTCAGCGAACAACCCATGATCGCCACCTATGCCGACGCGCTCTACTACGCCGTTTATAAGCTCAAGGTCATGAAGTACCGGCGGATAAGCCTTTCGGTGTTCTACGACAAGGGGCGGCTCTGGCACGTCTGCCAGCACCTGGCATTGAGTCTGCCGGTCCTGACGCCGCCGGGATCGACCGGCCCGGTCTGGTACGAATGCTGTATCGAGAAGATACAGAAGAGCAAAAACACGAACCGGGTGAAGGTGAATCTTGTGATGCTGAATTTAATCTGATGGAAGAGGGGAGAGGGAGAAGGGGGATACGATGGAATTACCGCTTCAGGAGATCGTCGAAATAGCGACGGCCGGAATAGCGCTGGGCGCCGGGGCGATGAAGACGATCCATGAGATTTTCGGACAGGGAAAGGTTACGAAAAGGGATATCGAGGAAATGCTCGGAAAAATGCGACCGGTAAACGGATCGACCCCGCTGACACGGGACACCCATGCCGTGCTGTGCGCGGCGAATGCGCGGGAACTCGCCGCAACGCTCGATGTCAAGTTCACGGACGTTTACAAAAAGATCGACGACCGTTTCGATATGATGGTCGAAATAATCACCAAAAAATAGGAGGGCGCATGCCGACGGTCATTGCGGGTATTCTGCTGTATCAGGTATTCACCGGCTTCGTCGAGGGGCTGAAGAACCGGGCCCCCCCGATGCCCGCCGCGTGGTGGGCCACCGATGCCTGGTATCACTCCTGGCGACTGATGCAGGGTGTCTTCGTCGTTCTCGCCGTTGCCGCCTGGCCGGGACTCACCTTCCTGCACGTACTTGCGCTGCTCCTGGCGTGGACCGGGGGCGACGCAGTGTACAACCGTGTTATCTGCCTGGTTTCGCACGGAAGCCTGAACGCACCGAACGGCGACGTGTTCAGGATCGCGGTAGGGGAATTTCCCTACCCGCCCGTGTGGACCGACTGGGCGCGGTTCGCGGGGTGCACCGTCGCGGCGATCCTGCTGTAAAACATTTACAACGGAGGATATGGACATGGATATTTCAGCGGTCTATCAGGAGCTCGAAAGCGACGAAGGCAGGAGTCTCGTCGTGTACCTGGACACGGAGGGCAACCCGACGGCCGGCATCGGCCACGAGCTGACGCAAGAGGAGCGGGTGCAGTTCCCCCCCGGCAGCGCGATTACCGAGGAGCAGTGCGATGCGTGGTTCCAGGCCGATATCGCGGCGGCGATTACCGGATGCGAGCAGTCGCCGGAGATCCCGTTTTACGGCCAGCCGGACGCGGTGCAGGACAGCCTCGTCAACATGTGCTTCAACATGGGGCCGGAGAGCCTTTCGGGATTCACCGGATTCCTCGGCTACCTGCGGGAGCGCAATTACCGGGCGGCGGCCGACGACCTGCTGAACAACACGCTCTGGGCAACGCAGCTTCCCGCACGGGCGGCACGAATCGCGGCGGCAATCGAAAGCGCCGCGGCATAACCACACCTTTAAGGAAGGGAGACAAAATGAGACACGCACCCGGATGGTTGGTCGGTTGGGTAAAGGGGACGGGGCCGGTATTTTTCCGGGAGCTTCATGCTCTCGCCTGTCTGTACTGGGGCCTCTGGTTCCCGATGGTGGCGCTCTTCAGGGTGTCGATGACCTGCCCCCTGGGGAAAATTTCCGGGGTTGTCGGCATCGTGCTCACCTACCTCGGGCTCGGCCACGCCATAGTAAACGCCGCGTCGGCATCGGGTCCGTTGCCGGCGCCGGTCGCGCCCGTTCAATCGCTCAGGGAGAAGGAGGCCGATCATGCCGATGCTTGATACGTTGTGGGAAGTGGTCCTGAAAATTCCGGCCAGGACCTGGCTCGGGATCGTTTGCGGCCTGTTCGTTTTTTTCCTCGGGATCTCGGTCGGGCACGGCTGCGCGTCCGGGGCGAAAACCCCGGCGCCGAAGGAGACGACCGTTACCCGGTACGAGACCCTGCCCCCGCCGCCGCGGGTGGTCGATACGTTTTATAAACCGGTGCTCAAATGGCTTCACGATACCGCATGGGTGAGCGCTCCGGGCAAAGGAGTGAAAACGGCGGCGATCGCGACGTGCGACTCGTTCGATACGACCACCCCGCACGGGACCCATTGCAGTTTCAGCCAGTGTTTTCTGCTGCCGGACACCGTGATCCGGCGCGCCGCCCAGCCGCCGGTTTTTTCGGTGCAGGAGCCGCCGCCCGTCGAGAAGGAGGTTACGCAGACCGTGGTCGAAACCCGTTACCGATCGAAGCCGCTCAACTGGACCGTCGAACTCCTGAAGGACGGATTGTTCGTGGCGGCCGGGATTCTCGCGGGCGGCAGACTTTGACGAGGAAAAAGGCGGCAGACTATGGACACCCCGCGAATCGATGCGCTCATCGATCAGTGCCGGAGAAATCTTTTTAACTATCCGCACAGCCGTAAAGAGCGGCGGCGGGTCGAGGAGTATATCGCGGACCTTGAGGGAAAACGGAAACACCAAAAGCAAAGTCGAATTCTTTTTTTTGATGGCCGAGCCGGAATCCAAAAACAAAGTCAATTTCTTTTTAAGGATCTAGTATGAAAACCATCACCTTTCTCCGCAGGAGCGTGCCGCATGGGAGCGAAACCTACGGCGACCTTGTCGTGATCCGGCGGGACGGAATGTTGCCCGCCGGGTTTCGCGGCCGGACCTGGCCCAATCCGTTCCGGCCGTCGGACGCCCTGCCGTTTGACCTGTGCTATTGCGGGATCGCGCCGGGAAGCTATGGCGGCCGGTTTGCCGGCGCGCATCCGCACTTCGGCCGCTGCATCGAAATTGCGGAGGGCGGCGAGCTGCCGGGTCTCTGGCCGAACGCCGCCGCCGGGATGCGGTCGGTGGTGAGCCGCTCCTTCGTGCGGCGCGGCGGCGAGCCCGCCTGGAGCGGATCGGCCGGGGACCTGACGATCGACCCGGCGCAGGCGGATCGGTTTTTCGGGCAGTTTACCGAAGGCGAAGAGGTGACGGTCGAGATAACGACGCTGTAGGCGGCACTGCTTATGAACCGCTGACCAGAAATTTCCGGAACTCCGCGGGCAGCCTCTCGCGTCCCCGGGCAAGCTTTTCAGCCGGAAACGGTTGTGAGTTTTTGGTGTTCCAGAAGAGGAGCGGCCCGCGCGCACCCGAAGCCGCCTCGGCAAGGAGTGCGGCGAACGCCTTGCCGGTGTAGGTATGGTCAAGGGTTATCCCGTCGTCCTGCCGGATGAGCGCGACCGCATCGTTTACCGCTTCGGAAGCGAGGCCGTAACCGGGCTCGAACTGGTCGTCGCAGAAGGAGAACTCCCCGGTCGCGTCGCGCAGGTCGGGAAAGGCGGGGTCGAGCGTTCCGAGGAGCTCGTTTGTTGTGCAATAGAGCAGCCGGAACTTCTCCGGATCGGCGAGGGACGCCGGGGTAACGCGCACGCCGACCAGCCGGGTGGCGAGACCGGCCGCCCGGAGGCCAAGGAGCAGGCCCGCTGCCGTGCCCATCGTCCCCAGCGGCACGAAAACGGCTCCCGGCTCCGGCAGTTCTCCGGAATCGATCTGCTCCTTCAGCTCAAGCCCCGCATTCACGAATCCGAGGGCGCCGACCGGCGAGGAGCCGCCGGGCGCGATGACGCAGGGATCGACACCCTCTTCCTTATTATAGTGCTTTACCAGCTCGGCCACGGTTCGGGCATATTCATCGTACCGTTCACGGTAGATCATCTCGGCGCCGGCCTGGGCATCCATGAGAAGATTTTCCGACACCTCGGCCGACGGCGGCTGGTCGAAGAGGATGAGCGTCGCCGCAAGCCCGCATCTTTTCGCATAGAGCGCGGTGGCCAGGGCGTGGTTCGATCCGGCGGCCCCCGAGGTGATTACCCGGACCGCATTTTTCGCTTTCGCATCGGCGAGAATAAATTCGAGCTTCCGGACCTTGTTTCCCCCGTAGGGTGCACCGCTTACATTGTCGCACTTGCAGCAGAGATCGCTGCGGCAAAGCCGGGCGCCCGAACCGGCTAACGGCTCGACGGGCGTAGGAAAGTCGCCGAGCGGAAGGTGCGGCAGGCGCAGGCCGAGACCGGGAAAAAAACGGAAAAGTGGGAGCATGGGAGTCCGATCCGGAAGCCGTGAGTCGGCTTCCATAAAATAATCCATTGCACCCGTGCACACGGTTCGGGGTTCGTCCTTTGCCAATGGACCGATCCGGGCGGCCGGTTCCCGCTCCTGAAAAGCCGATTCTGCTTTTGCGAATAGGCATCACCCTCCTTAAACCCGATAGCTCCAAATTTAACGATTCAATGGGCGGATAATTCCGGCCCGGAAATTGCTTGGTTTGTGGCAGTGCTTCCAGGGCGGGAGGTCGAATCCTCCCGTGCCGGAATCCAACCGGCAGGAGTGCACCCCACCTCTCAACAGGGAAAGATTACCATGAAGGCGAATTATTCGCATGATCCGATAAAAACCTACTTCCGGGATATTTCCCGCTATCGGCTGCTGAAGGCGTCGGATGAGGTTCTTCTCGTTTCCCGGATTAAGAAGGGCGATCTGAAGGCACGGGAGGAGTTGATCAATGCCAACCTCCGTATCGTTATCAGCGTGGCCCGTAACTACCGCGGCCAGGGCATGGATCTTTCGGACCTCATCAACGAGGGAAACAGCGGACTCATCCGGGCCGTCGAGAGCTTCGATGAAACAAAAAATTTCCGGTTCGTCTCCTATGCGATCTGGTGGATCCGGGAGGCCATCCTGAAGGCGCTGGCCGACCAGTCGCGACATGTGCGTCTGCCGGTCAATGTGGTCGGCTCCATCTACCGGATGTCGCGGACCCAGGAGCTCCTGATGCAGCGCCTCAAGCGCGAACCGCGATGGGAAGAGGTCATCGATGCCTGCCGTTACAGTGAAGAACTGGCAAAGCGTCTCGCCACCACGGACCAGCGGCCGCTCTCCATCGACAGTCCGTGCGGGGAGAACGGCGACACCAGCTTCGGCGAGACGATACCCGATCCCGAAGCGGCGGGGACCGACCATGGGATCTCGTACGCGGATTTCGAGCAGGAGGTCCGGCGGATCCTGGATCTTCTTGATTCACGGGAACTTGAGATCGTGGTGCAGTACTACGGCATCGGGCGCGAGGCGCGCAACACGCTGGAGGAGATCGCGCAGAAGATGAACCTCACCCGCGAGCGCGTCCGCCAGATCAAGTATCTCGCGCTGAAACGATTGCGGAGCGAAGTCGACCGCAATCTTCTGCAGGAGTGCATTCCCGCATCCTGACCGATTGCAGGAGCCTAGGCCTAAACCCGCTGAAGGCTTCCCCTTTGCCGCAGCAGCGACGCGTCGGGTATATTCAGCCGGAGCGCCGTTCCCGCTCCGGGGCGGCTATAAAATACTCGTGGTCGATGTCGGCATCCTATGCTCGGTCTTCTCCTTACAGTCTTCCTCGCCGGTTACCTGTTCGTTACGGCGGAACAATTTCTCAGAATAAGCAAGTCCGCGACCGCGCTCCTGACCGGGGTTGCACTCTGGACCGTTTATATCCTCGGTTCGCCCGACCGTGCCGTTGTATTTGACAAACTTAAGGAGCATGTCGCCGATTTCAGCGGCATTCTTTTTTTCCTCATGGCCGCCATGACCATTGTGGAACTGATCGATGCACACGACGGTTTCGGCGTGGTTACCGACCGCATGACGACGAGGAGTAAACGGCTGCTCCTGTGCCTCGTTGCCCTCATGACCTTTTTCCTCTCTGCGCTCCTCGATAACCTGACCACCACCATCGTCATGGTTTCTCTCGCAGGAAAGCTGGTAACCGACCGGAAAGACCGGGTGCCTTTCATCGGCAGCATCATCATTGCGGCAAACGCCGGAGGCGCCTGGTCTCCCATCGGCGATGTCACCACCACCATGCTCTGGATCGGCGGGCGCGTTTCAAGCGGCGGGATCGCGGCGTCGCTCTTCATGCCGAGCCTCATCTGCCTTGCCCTTCCCGCAGCGTGGCTTGCGCTGCAAATGAAAGGCACGGTTGCCGCATATAAAGCCGAAACCCGGCGGAGCCCCGCGATTCCGCCTTTCGAACGACGGCTTGTTTTTATCGTGGGCATCGGGGCTTTGCTTTTTATCCCGTTTTTCAAGGCCGTTACCGGCCTTCCGCCCTATATGGGAGCGCTCCTGGGCCTTGCCGCGCTCTGGATCGTCACCGAGTTTCTCCATGGGCGAAGAAACGGCAACCATGGGGAGGCGGTGTCGGCCGCAGCGGCGCTGACAAAAATCGACCTGCCGAGCATCCTGTTTTTTCTCGGGATTCTTCTGGCCGTTTCCTGCCTCGATGCGGCGGGAGTCCTCATCCGCCTCGCCGGGCAGCTCGACGCGGTTTTCGGCAACAAGAGCGCCGTCGTTTTCCTCATGGGCCTCGCCTCGTCGGTAATTGACAATGTGCCACTTACCGCGGCGGCCATGGGGATGTATCCGGTCGGCAGGTTCCCTATCGACCATCATCTGTGGCTGTTTTTCTCCTACTGTGCAGGGACCGGCGGCAGCATGCTCATCATCGGCTCGGCGGCAGGAGTCGTTGCCATGGGAATGGAAAAAATCACGTTTTTCGACTACCTGCGGAGATTTTCTCTCCCGGCGCTTTCAGGGTATGCGGCCGGTGCGGTGTGGTACCTGGCAACAGGGGGTTATTTCCGCTGAGCGACAAAAGAGCGGGCGGAAGGCGCAGCAGGGGCTTATCTGATCTCGACGAGTTTTACTCTCTGCTCAAAGTTCTTCGCCAGCATCCTGACAATATAGCAGTTCGACCCCTCCGGAGATGCGGAACTCCCGGCTCTCCCTTCCCATGAAACCGCATGGCTGCCCACCGCGAATCTCCCGTTGACGATGTGCTGTAAGAGGGTGCCGCGAAGGTCGTAGAGATCGATGCGCACCTCCCCGTCCGCGGCGCTTTGCAGGGCAGGCACCGCGAACTCAATGCGCACGCTTCCCCGGAAGGGGTTGGGATAGACGCGCGAAAGTTCGAACGACGATCGACCCGGCGGCGCGGGAACGGCGAGACTCGCAAGGATAATCTTATTGACCCCGTAGGTCGGGTCGGTTCCGCCCGTGACCTCGAGCGGATATTCGTTCCGGCCGTCCCACAACCGGAAACCGATTTTTTCGGCGATGTCGCATCCGTCCTTGGCCGCGGTCATCGGGTCTTTTCCCCAGATCGCAAAGGCGGTGAGGCCGCCCACGACCGTCCCGGCGCCCACGAGGTTCCCCCTGGTATCGAAGGCGCCGACTTCGCATTTATCGGCCGCAATGGCGCCGCCGGATTCGACACGCCTTGCGGCAAAGGCGGCACTGTTGCCGGTTATCCGGTGCTTCGCGTAATGCCGTGGAGCGGGCAGGCAGAGAAGAGCGTCGCCGATGCCGGACGCGCGCTTTGCCGCGCCCGCGGAGGACGGATAGGTGAGCGAGGCGGCGGCGCCGGTGACAACGAGGTATCCCTGGCCGACGCGCATGGTGTCGATCGTATTGATGCCGAAACCGGGGAAATACAGGTCGCCCGCATTATCTTTTGCAAGAATGAGCCGGGAGACGATCCCGGCGAGGGCCGAGTCGATCGGCATATTCGCCTGCGGCAGGTAGGCGACGATGTTCCAGATCGAATCCGGCAGGGCGATCGCGGTTGAATCGATGTTGACAGGACTCCCGATCAACTTCAAGGTATCGAGCGAATCATCGTAGATCTGGTATCCCTTACCTGTTGTAAACGTGCCGATGTTATCGATCCCGAATGCCGGGAAGTACTCGTTGCCCGCTGCATCCTTGACCAGGACGGATCCCCTGACATTACCGAAAATGCCGCCGGTCGTTGAATCGGTCGGATGGATATTGAGGGAACTCATGTTCCAGGTGTCGACAAGCGGAATCGTACAATGCACCCCGGTGGAAAAACTCCAGACGCCCGACCAGGCGCTGCTACCCAGGGTATTAACGGCATTGACCCGCCAGTACCGGGTATTTCCGTAGGAAAGACCGGTCGGCGCAACCGATGTCCCGGAAATCCCGCTTTGCGCCCAGGCCGTCGTGGAGAACGATGAAACCGATGCCACCTGCACCCCATAGGTCAGCGCGGCGGCGGACGTCTCCCAGCTCAGGGTGAGCGACGTTGCGAGTCCGCCCGCTCCGTTTGTCGGCAGCGAAAGTACCGGCGAGGCAGGCGCGGAGGAGATCGTTGTAAAGCTCCAGGCGCCCGACCAGGCGCCCACGCTTCCCGCCGCATTGGTCGCCCGGACATGCCAGTAATATTGCGCGTCCCCGGCAAGGGTGCCGAGAGCGCCGCTTGTATCGGTCAAAGAGGCCGTGTTGATGACGGTGGTGCCGAACGTGCTTGCGGTGGAAACCTGGACCGCGTAGGTCGTCGTTCCGCTGTAGATCATCGTCCCGGTGAAGACTTTATTCCAGACGCCGTCGAGACTCACCTGCCGGTTGGTCGCGCCGTTCGTCGGGGAAATGAGTGTAACGGTCGGCGGGACGGTGGAGAAATTCCAGGTGCCCGACCACGGCCCGGCGCAGCACGCGGTAAACTCTCCCTGCGCCCGCCAGTAATAGGTGGTGCTCCCCGCAAGACCCGTGGACAAGGTCGATTGAGCTCCGGTGAGGGACGATTCGTCCAGGATCGTCGTGGAAAAGGAGGTATTCGTCGAAACCTGGAGATGGTAGGCGGTTGCGCCGGTCAGGGTACTCCAGCTCAACGAGAGTCCGGCCAAGAGCGGCAGGCCGATGCTGTTATCGGTCGGCGCGGCAAGCACCGGCGGCGCGGAAGGGTATTTGAGGTTCAGGAGACCGGCGCCATAGGCAGAATCCCAGCCGCCCGCGGGCGCATCCTTGGCCCACGCCCGGAGCGAATCGGCAACCTTAACTATAGAAAGCGGTGCATACCGCTGCATGAGGAGCGCCGCCGCGCCCGCCGCCGTCGGTGCGGCGAAGGAGGTGCCCGAAGCCGTGGCCGTTCCGCCGTCGACATAACAGGAGGTCATGTCGGTCGCCGCAAGGTCGGGCTTTTCCCGGCCGTCGGTCGTGGGTCCCCGGCTCGAATAGCCCTCAATGGGCGGGCGGGAACTATCGTAATAGGCCTGGTTCACGGCACCCAGGGTAAATGCCCCGTGGGCGTCCGCCGGTTCGCCCAGGCTGCATCCCGGACCCGCATAAGCGCCCGTCGAGGGGAAGGTCAGTGTCGCGGATTCCGACAGGGCAAATAGCGTGATGTTGAGGCCGGCGGTCGGTCCGCTCGCCTTTACAACCTTCACCGAATAGGGGCCCAGGGCGGTGCAGTAGATAAAGGAGAGCTGCTGCACCGGTTCCCCTTGCGTCGGCGAAGCGACATCGGTGCTCGAATCGACCAGGGCGCCGTTCTTGTTGTACAGATAGAGATACAGGTCGGTTGCCGGTCCCTGCGTCGAAGAGTACTGGTTCCAGTTGAGGATCAGGTTTACCGATTCGGAATCAGTCGCATCGGTTACCTTCAGTGCGGAGTCGACCGTGGAGAAATAAAGGGTGGTTTCACCCGAAGCGTTGAGCCAGGGTCCGCACCAGTGCGCCTGCGCTTCGTTGCCCGCCGCAACCGCCCAGAAGACGCTGTCGACATCGTGCGAGCTGTCGACGATCCGGTCGATCGGGCCGGAGTCGTTGTAGTAACTGGCGCCGAACCATCCGAGCGAATGGTTGGCGATGCGGATGCCGCGCGCCTTGAGGGTGTCGCGGGTATTTTCCATATCGACCTGATCGGCAACCTGCAGGCAATAGAGCGTTGCGCCGGGCGCCATATCCATGGCATGCTCCGCAACGGCGGTCCCGTGATCGGTGACGCTGCCGATGGAAACACCGTCGTTTCCCGGAAGTTCGATCTGCACGGTGGAAGCGGGAAGTTCGCCATGCGCAATGGCGCTGTCGATATCGAGAAACCCGGCGTCAACGACGGCGATTTTTACTCCCGAACCGGTAAAATTATGCGCCTGGAAAGAGTCGGCATAGGTCAGGCCGACCGCCTGGGAGACGACGTTTCCCATGCCGTAGGCACAGTCGGTCGGCACCGGCCGCAGGGGGAGCTCGATGCGCGCCACCTGCGGATCGTCGGCAACCGTGCGCACCAGCCTGAGCGGAACGTTGACCCTGAGCCAGGTCCTTGACCTTGCCTCGACGGTTATACCGCGGGATTCCAGCCATGCCGCGCTCACGCCGGCGGCCGTCACTCCCGCCTCGGGCGTCACAATGAGGGGAACGGCCTGTTCCCCGCCGTGTTTGCGCAGGCGCACACCGGACAGTTTCAGCCGCTGCAAAGCGGCGGTTTCGCCCCGCGTGTCGTAGGCGGCCATGATTCCCCGCAACGGGCCGGTGAATTTCGGGCCGATCTCCGGCCGCTGCGCGGCAAACCCGACGGAGGCGGTAAGAAACAGCAGGAGCAGGGCACGCCCGCATGCAGTGCTGCGTAATGCACAAAAACGGCCGCTCCCGGCAAATTCTCGGCTATGGCAGGTCATAGGTGCGGGTAGGTCGAAAAGTGAGACTGAAAAAATATGCACTAGTGTGTAAATCCGATGCCCCTTCTTTATATAATATAGTAAGTTATCAATAAAAAGCAACAGGTTTTTTTATTGCCGGTTACCGCAACCTTTTCTTCCGCCGATTCCCGCCATTCCGTGAGCGACCGCTCCTTCCGCCCTTTGGGTTATGAGCCCAAATCCGGGCGATTAATCGTGCTAACAGCCTGGAAAAATCGCTAATACCGGTAACGGCATCAATCGGCATAATGGCCAGCGCGATTATTTTATCTCTTAACGAAAGGTTAAATTATGGACGCCCTGCACCGCTATCTGGGAGAGCTATCCGCAATAAAATATGAACCGATTCCAAAACAAACCGAGCTCGAACTGGCGCGGCGCATTCAATCGGGCGATGCGCATGCCGTTCGATTATTAGTATGTGCCAACCTTCGGTTCGTCGTGGGGATCGCCCGGCTCAGCCGTTCAACGGGACTGCCGCTTGAAGATCTTATCGCCGTCGGCAACGAAGCGCTCGTTCGAACGGCGATGGAGTTCAGCGAAAAGGAGGGAAGCAGGTTTACTTCGTTTGCCGTGTGGAATATTCGAAAAAGCATGCTGATCGAAGCCGCCGATCATTCGCGCGCAATCCGGCTTCCCCGATGGGTTGCAAATGGACTCCTGGCACAGCTGCATTGCCTGCTGTTCGATCATCCCCTTCCCGCGGGAATCACGAACCATGAACTTCAGAAATTATCGCGGCGTACCGGCGCTCCGGAGGAAATCATCGCCCGTACGTTCGAAGCGGATGCCTTCCCGTTGAAACGGGTCGACCTGGATGAGCTTGCGGAAGAGTGCCCGGACCTCGAAGACCTGGAGCGGAAATCATTGAACGCCGCGGTCGGCCGGGCGCTTTGCCGTATCAAAAATCCGGAAGAACGCGAAATTATCCGGCGCTACTTCGGCCTGGGTGAAGGGGTGCCGCTGGGAGTTCGGGAAATTTCCTGCGGCATGAATTTGAAGAGGGAACAGGTGCGGAAAACCATCGCGCACGGTGTGGCGATTCTCCGGAAATCGTGGGGCCTGAGGGCACTCCATAAAACCGAATGCAATTGAGCGGTCAGTCCGGCCCGAGCACCACGCTCAGGAGCTCGATACCCGCCTGCGGGGCAATGGCGAGAATCCTTTCGTCGCGATAAAACTCGAGATACAGGATCCGCCTGATGCCGCTGTTCGCGATAAGTTTGAAGCAGTTCCAGCACGGCGAGGCGGTGATATAAATATCGGCGCCGTCGATCGCCGTACCGTTCTTGGCGGCCTGAATAATGGCATTCGCCTCGGCGTGGACGGTCGCGATGCAGTGGTCGTTCTCGAGCATATGACCCACATCGTCGCAGTGCGGCAACCCGCGGATGCTGCCGTTATACCCGGTCGAGAGAATGGTTTTATCCCGCACGATAACCGCGCCGACATGCTTCCGGTCGCAGGTTGAGCGGGCGGCGGCCTGGATCGCGATCCGCATGAAATACTCATCCCAGGAAGCGCGGCGGGTACGTGACATGAGGGAAAGAGGCGCCCGGACTTCTCCGGGTTTCTTTTTCGCTTTCCGCGCGGTCATGGCTGCTCCGCGGCATCCAGCTGCCGGACGCGCCCCGCATGACGACCGCCCTCGAAGACGGTTGACAGCCAGGCCCCGACGATGGGATAGGCGCCGGCCGGATCGGTAAGACGGCCTCCAAGGACCAGGACATTTGAATCGTTATGCTTTCTTGCCAGTACCGCCATTTCTTCGGTCAGGCAGAGCGCCGCGCGCACCCCTTTTACCCGGTTTGCCGCGATCGAAGCGCCGATGCCGGTGCCGCACAAGACTATTCCCCGAGCAAAGGATCCTCCGGCCACCGCACGCGCGACCCTGAACGCATATTTCGGATAGTCATCCGCCGGATTCAATGCCGGTTCGCTGACGTCGGTGACGGTGAAGTTTTTACCCAGGAGCCAGTGCTTTACCGCCTCCTTGAGCTCCCATCCTGCATGATCGCTGCCGATGACCACGGCGGCGTCCCTGTCGTTATTCGTCGGATTCACTGTGCATCACCTGTCTGTTTGAGTAAAGAGTCGTGCCGGGCACAACCCGTCGTTTCCGGCCGGAAATCAGCTTTTTCCCCCGATTTTCCGGATGATTTCCTCGGTCGAGTAGCCTTTGAGCTGCGGAACGATCACCGTCTTCGCGGCATACTCCCGTCCCACCACGTCCGCTTCCCGGTAGTTGCCGCCTTTGACAATTACATCGGGCCGGATCCGCCGTAGGAGCGCCACGGGTGTCGACTCGTCGAAGAGCGTGAGGTAATCGACGCCGTCGATAGCGGCGACCAGGTGCGCCCGATCGTGCTCGGGGTTGACGGGAAGGTCGCCTCCGCGCATCCGTGCGATGGATTTATCGCTGTTGAGCGCCACGACCAGCAGGTCCCCCTGTTTTTTTGCCTCGGTGAAGAGGTGCACGTGGCCCCGGTGGAGGATATCGAAACATCCGTTGGTGAAGACGACCGTCCTGCCCGATGTTCTCTCTTCGGCACACCTCCCGACGAGCTCCGCCGTGGTAAGCAACTTCGCGTTGTAATTCTTGTCGATCGCCGCCCGGAGTTCGACGATGGTCACCGGTGCCGTGCCGATCTTTGCAACCACGATGCCGGCAGCCTTATTGGCGAGTTCGACCGATTCGCCGAGCGCATAGCCGTTTGCGAGGCCTGCGGCGAGCGTCGCCACCACGGTGTCCCCGGCGCCGGAAACGTCGAATACCTCGCGCGCCTGGGTCGGAAAATGGTACGTGGTTTTTTTTTCGACGAGCGTCATGCCCTTTTCGGACCTCGTGACCAGGAGCGCGCCGAGGGAAAATCGGGTGCGGATTCTCCCGGCATGCGTCCCAATGACGGTGTCCTCATTTCCCAGCGGTTCACCGGCGATATCGCCGAGCTCCTTGATATTGGGCGTCACGACCGATGCGCCTCGGTATTTTTCCCAGGAGTTCCCCTTCGGGTCGACGATCACCGGAATGGCGCGTCTCCGGGCTTCGCGGATGATTCCCGCGCAGAGTTCGGCGGAACAGGTTCCCTTGCCGTAATCCGAAAGCACGACCGCGCCGGCATCGGCGAGGCAGCGCAGCGCCTTCTCATGGATGGCGGCCGCTGCCGGAGCATGCGCGGCGTTTTCCTCGAAATCAATCCGTACGATCTGCTGGTGCTCGCCGATGACCCGGGTCTTTGCAATGGTTCCGCTCTTCGATACGACGGGCATGAGCGTGATACGGTTCCGGCCGCAGAGTCGCTTGAAGATGGCGCCGTTTTCGTCGTTTCCCAGCGCGCCGATGAGCATCACCGGTGCACCGAGGTGCGCGCAGTTGCTGGCGACATTTCCCGCCCCGCCGAGGGTATCGCGCGTTTCCGTAACCCTTACCACGGGAACCGGGGCTTCGGGGGATATCCGGCCCACGGATCCGAAATAGTAGCGGTCAAGCATGCAATCGCCGATGATGAGGATCGGCCTGCCGGAAAAATCAAGATGCATGGTCAATACTTCCCCGTTCCACCAGATCGCAGATGATGTGACCGATCAAAATCTGACACTCCTGAATCCGGGGGGTATCGTTCGAGGCGACAATGATCGGCAGGTCGCAGAGCGGCGCGATGAGGCCCCCGCCGCACCCGAGAAGGCCGATGGTCGAGCACCCGATCTCCCGTGCGGCCCGCAAAGCCCCGATGATGTTGGCGCTGTTCCCGGACGTCGAAATCCCGAAAACGCAATCTTCCGGCCTGCCCAGCGCCTCGACCTGGCGGGCAAATATCCGGTCTGCGCCGAAGTCGTTTGCGATGGCGGTCAGGATGGAGGTATCGGTCGTGAGGGCGATGGCGGCGAGTCCCCGGCGATCGAGCTTGAACCTGCCGACAAGCTCGGCGGCGATATGCTGGCTGTCGGCGGCGCTTCCGCCGTTCCCCATGATCAGGATCTTGCCCCCGCGGGCGAGCGTTCCGGTGACCCGGTCGGCGGCGGCCTGAATGACCGGCTCAAGCGCTTCCACCGTTTTTGCCAGGGCAATATGGCTCGTAACCGATTCGAGGATCTGCGACATAGGACTCCCTGTTCATTCCTGTGGACCGACTTCCGGCGGCGAAAAGGTGTACAAAATATAAGTTACTCCGGGATTTTGGGAACAGGGCGGGGATATTGAGGCGGATGAGGTTGGGGAGACGATTTCGACTATCCGCTTGCTGGACTAGTATTTTATATCACTTAAAGCAAAAAGGAGACCATCTTATGTTTATCCGCAGCCTTCGAATGAAGAATTTCCTTTCCTATGGGCCGGAAAACGATGTTATTCCTCTAAGATCCTTGAATCTGATCATCGGCCCCAATGGCTCGGGAAAATCCAATTTGCTGGAGGCAATCGCCTTGATGCAATCCGCACCCGGCCAACTCAATGCGCCGATTCGGGAGGGCGGCGGCGTCCGTGATTGGCTCTGGAAAGGCACGGGCAAAACCACTACTGCCGGCCTGGAAATAACCGTCGACCCGCTTTTTCAAAATTCAACCAACGCCATTCGCTACGGTTTTGATTTCACCGAATCGGGCAAGCGCTTCGAGATCGTGGATGAGCGCATCGAAAATGCAGAAGCCATTCCGCCTCTCACGGAAGCCTATTTTTATTACCATTACAGGAACAATCATCCTATCCTTAACGTTAAAACCGAAGGTAGACAGGGATCACGACCGAGGAATCTCCGGCGTGAAGATGTGGACCCGGAAAAATCCATCCTGGCCCAGCGCCGTGACCCCGACATCTATCCTGAAATCACGCGATTAGCGGAAACGCTTGCTAGCATCCGTATCTACCGCGACTGGTCCTTCGGGCGATATACTCCCCCCCGCTTGCCTCAACCTGCGGATTTGCCCAACCAGTGGCTGGAAGAAAATGGGCGTAACCTGGGCCTTGTACTCAATCGATTGAAAAGAAACTCGGAAACCAAAAACCGGCTTCTTGCTATGTTTAAAGCTATCTACGAAGAAGCCCGTGATTTCGATGTCATGATCGAGGGGGGGACGGTCCAGATATTCGTTCAGGAAGAACGGTTCAATGTGCCTGCCACCCGTCTTTCCGATGGTACCTTGCGCTATCTGTGTCTTCTTGCGATTCTCTACGATCCTGCGCCGCCTCCGCTCATCTGCATCGATGAACCGGAACTGGGACTGCATCCCGATCTTATCAATCATATCGCGGAAGCCCTGCAATTCGCAAGTGAAAGAACGCAACTCATTGTCACAACCCATTCGGCCGCCCTCGTGGATAGCTTCACCGAGGATCCCGGGGCCATTCTGGTTTGCGAAAAGAGCGACGGGTGTTCAGGTGTGCGCCGTCTCGATGCGCAACAGTTAAAACCCTGGCTCGAAAAGTACCGCCTTGGCGCTCTCTGGACCAGCGGTGAGATCGGGGGCATGAGGTGGTAATCGTCAAACTCTACGTGGAAGGCGGAGGCAATTCCGCGGCGTTGCATAGTTACTGCCGAGAGGGATTCAGGTGCTTTCTGGAGAAGGCTGGATTCAAAGGGCACATGCCTCGAATTGTCGCATGCGGAGGGAGGCAAGCCGCGTATGAAATGTTCAAGACAGCTTGTGAATCGGGTGCAGCCAGCATACTTTTGCTCGATAGCGAAGACCTTGTTACCAACCCGTCGCCCTGGTCACATCTCGCAAACCGGCCGGGAGATGCATTCGCAAAACCGCTGAATGCTACCGATGACCATTGTCATCTCATGGTAGTCTGTATGGAATCCTGGTTCCTTGCCGATAAAGATGTCCTTTCAAGTTTTTTTGGACAGGGATTTAATTCATCCGCCTTACCCCAAAATGCGAACATCGAAGCCGTATCAAAAAATGATGTCTTTGCCGGATTGCAGAAGGCATCCTCCAAATGCAAGACGAAGGCTCCTTACGGGAAAGGCGAACATTCTTTCAAAATTCTTCGCCTGATTTCGC
The DNA here is from genome assembly GCA_964651515.1 of uncultured Fibrobacteraceae bacterium. GTDB lineage: Bacteria > Fibrobacterota > Chitinivibrionia > Chitinivibrionales > Chitinispirillaceae > BOG-1184. Next base: position 13,568 of record CAZYYB010000007.1, on the reverse strand, counting down.
CGACCGTTGTCCGTGAAGCAAGCCCATGGGCGAAACGGTTCCTCGGTAGTCTCGACGCCCTCATGACAAAATAAGGAGCACCCCATGGTTCTCGTCACCGGCGCCGCCGGCTTCATCGGCTTTCACGTTGCAAAAAAACTGCTCGACCGCGGCGACGAGGTCCTCGGGATCGACAATATCAACTCCTACTACGACCCCGCACTCAAGGAGGCCCGGCTCGCCATTCTCACATCGTACCGTCGCTTTGTTTTTGAAAAGCTCGATATCTGCGACCGTGCCGGCCTCGATGCGCTCTTCCGCCGCTTTCATCTCGACCGCGTCTGCCACCTGGCGGCGCAGGCGGGCGTCCGGCACTCGCTGACCGACCCCTGGAGCTACCAGAAATCGAACGGCGAGGGGTTCCTGAACATCGTCGAACTGGTCCGCACCTATCGGCCGGAAAACTTCGTGTATGCCTCATCCTCTTCGGTCTACGGCGCGAACACCAAGCTGCCGTTTTCCGAGGACGACCCGACCGACGCGCCCGTCTCCCTCTACGCGGCCACGAAAAAGGCCAACGAGCTGGTCGCTCACTGCTACCGCCATCTGTACGGTATCCCAGCGACCGGGCTGCGGTTTTTCACCGTTTACGGCCCGTGGGGGCGGCCCGACATGGCGCTCTTCAAGTTTACCAAGGCTATTCTCGGCGGTGAGGCGATCGAGGTGTACAACAACGGGCTTATGCGGCGCAATTTCACCTATATCGACGATATCGTCGCAGGGGTGCTCCTGACGCTCGACCGGGTCGCCCCGGATGAAGTTTACAATATCGGCAACGACCGGGCCGAGCAGCTCATGGATTTTATCGCGGAAATCGAGAAAAATTGCGGGAAAAAAGCCGATATTCGATTCTTGCCAATGCAGCCCGGGGATGTCGTCGACACGGTCGCGGATATCGGGAAACTGATGGCACTCGGGTATGACCCGAAGACGAATATCGACCGGGGCGTGGCGGCTTTTGTCGAATGGTACCGAGGCTATATTGACATGCAGGGAAAGCTCTTTTGACAGGATTTTTATCCGTTAAAATTATAAATAATCCGTCCATTGTGCCTCCTGGACAAAATGGGGTGACCCGGCTCGGCTAGCCAAAAGAATTTGAATTTTCCGTATGGATCCTGCTCAGTCATCCAACATCAGGAAGATCAAATCCGACAATACCTATATCGCCACCTCGGTCGGCTCCGCATGCCAGATCTCCTTCGCATACTCGGCAATGGCGCGGTCCGACGAGAAAACCCCCATCCTCGCGACGTTCAATATTGACATGCGCGTCCAGGCTTCTTCGTCCTTATAGGCGAGTGCCGCCTTATGCTGGCATTCGGTATACGCCTCGAAATCGGCCATGACCATGAAGCGATCTCCGCCCTCGAGCAGGGAATCGTGAATCGGCTTGAACAGGTGCGGCTCTTCGGGACTGAAAAATCCGGAGCTGATGAGGTTCATGACCTTCTGCAGAGCCGGGTTTTTCCGGTAGAACTCCCAGGGATTGTAGCCCCTGCCGCGCAATTCGTCGATCTCATCGGCCCGCAGGCCGAAGATGAACATGTTCTCCTCGCCGATCTGCTCGGCCATCTCGACCGTGGCCCCGTCCATGGTTCCTATCGTCAAGGCGCCGTTCAAGGCGAATTTCATGTTGCCGGTGCCGGACGCCTCGGTTCCCGCGGTTGAAATCTGTTCCGAAAGGTCGGCGGCCGGGATGACGTACTCGGCGAGCGAAACCCGGTAGTTGGGAAGGAAGTGGATCCGGAGGAGCCCGGCGGTGGCGGGGTCGTTGTTGATGATGCCGGCGACGTTGTTGATAAATTTGATGATGAGTTTTGCCATGAAATAGCCGGGTGCCGCCTTGCCGGCAAACATGACGTCGCGGGGAACGAAATCCTTTGTGTCGCCGGCCTTGATGCGGTTGTACAGTGCAATCGTGTGCAGAACGCAGAGCAGTTGGCGTTTGTATTCATGCATGCGCTTGACCTGTACGTCGAACATCATTGAAGGATCGATGGCCATATGTTCCCATTTGTGCATCTTCCCGGCAAACCGCTTTTTCGCCGCCAGTTTCGCGGCCCGCCATTTTTCCCGGAGTTTCCCGTCGGCGACATGATCCGCGAGTTTCGAGAGGTCGCCCAGGTTCGTCACCCAGGACGGCCCTATCGTTTCGGTGATGAGATCCCGCAGCGACGGGTTTGCCTTGTACAGCCAGCGGCGCGGCGAAATGCCGTTTGTTTTGCTGTTGAATTTTTCGGGCCACATCTCGAAGAAATCGTGCACCAGGCGGTCGCAGAGCAGGCGGGTGTGGAGCTTTGAAACACCATTGACAGAATGGCTTCCAACGATTGCCAGGTAGGCCATGCGCACCTGCTGTTCGTCGCCCTCCTCGATGATGGACATCCGGCGCAACCGGTCGGTATCGCCGGGGAACCGGTAAGACACCTCACGAAGGAACCGCGCGTTGATTTCGAAGATAATGTCGAGATGGCGCGGCAGAAGGTTCCGCATGAGCGACACCGGCCACTTTTCCAGCGCCTCGGGCATGAGCGTATGGTTGGTATAGGCAAAGGTCCCGGTCACCAGCGCCCACGCTTCCTCCCATTCCAGATAATGCTCGTCGATAAAGAGCCGCATAAGTTCGACGATGGCGATCGACGGGTGCGTATCGTTCAGCTGAATGGCGACCTTTTCCGCAAAGGAACGGAAATCGCTGTTCGCCGACCGGTAGCGCCGGATGATATCCTGCAGGGAAGCCGAGGTAAAAAAGTGCTGCTGCTTGAGCCGCAGTTCACGGCCGGAAACATTGTTGTCATTCGGGTAGAGGACCTTCGAGATATTCTCGCTGACCAGTTTCGATTCGCAGGCGCCGATATAGTCTCCCTGGTTGAACTCCTGGAAATTGAACTCCTCGGCGGCCCGCGCCGACCAGAGGCGCAGGGAGTTGACATTGTTGACGCCGAAGCCGGGGATGGGAATGTCGTAGGGAATGGCGAGGACATCGATGGTATCGATCCAGCGGAAGCGCATTTTTCCGTCCGTATCCTTGACAAGCATGGTTTTGCCGTAGTATTTGATGGTCTTCCTGAATTCGGGCCGTTCGATCTCCCAGGGGTTGCGGAACTGAAGCCACATTTCCGGCATCTCGACCTGATTGCCGTTCACGATTTTCTGGTTGAATATGCCGAAGTCGTAGCGGATCCCGTACCCGAGGGCGGGAAGCTTGAGCGTAGCCATGGAGTCGAGATAGCACGCGGCCAGACGGCCGAGGCCGCCGTTGCCGAGCCCGGCATCGTGCTCCTGGTCGACGACCGATTCCATGTCGAGGCGGAGATCATCGGCCGCCTGGTTGCAGGAGGAAAGCAGCTGCAGGTTGATGATATTATCGGAAAGCAGTCTCCCCAGGAGGAATTCCATCGATAGATAGTAAATGCGTTTGGCGTTCTGCGAGTGGTATTGCTGGCGGCTGGCTATCCAGCGTTCGATGAGGCGCTCCCGTACGGTATAGGCAAGGCCGAGGAATTCATCGAACGGCGTATGGGAATACCGGTCCTTGGCGAGATTGTATTCGAGGTTGCTGAGAAAGCCGCGCCTGATATCCGCCGACGAATTACCCTTGTACATGAGCTTCCATGGAAATTCCGGTGCACCGCGAGCCGCCTTTTTTTCAGACATCGCCTCGTTCTGCTTCATAGCGTTCCTCTCTGGGGTTGCCGCAGCGGTTTTTCCTGCCGCAGCGGCCGCTTTTACGGGGAATGGATCCATCTGTCGGCAATGCACGCCGACCCGCACAAAGTACCGTATATAAAGCAACTACCATGCCCGGTCCCGGGCCGGGGCCGTACCCTTGAAAAAAAGGCTCCGCACCCATCGAGAGGTGCGGAGCCCGGTAACGTCGATGGTTTTCCGGCTAAATCTTCTTCTTGAGTATCTGGTCGCCCTTGAGACCCGAGGAATCGCCTCCCACGCCGGGTTCAACCTTCTTGCCCTGGCGCTTGACCTCGGCCTGCAGTTCATCGACGCTTGCCATCTGTTCTCCAAGATGCAGCATCATGAACTCCGCATCGTCGATAAGTTCGCAATCCGGAGCGTTTTTCAATACCCATTTATAATTGACCTCGGCCATGTCCGGCTTGTTGAGATACTCATCGTAAATGAAACCGATCATGAACATGGTGTTGCACACCTTGCCCGGATCCGCATCGACGACAAGCGCCCGCCGGTAATCCTTGATGGCATCGCTGTACAGCTGCTGTTCGGTTTTCATCTTCGCGAGTTCGAGAATCGCCTTCCTGCCCTCTTTTGAAAAAAAGAAATTTTCCACCAGCGTCCGATAGGCGTTCTGCGCATCGGCGACATTACCGGTATCCCGCAGCGAATCGGCCCGTCGCAGGAGCCTGGCCGGGTCGTTCACCAGTTCATCCTTCCAGTCGTTCTTGATGAACCGGACGTGTGCCGCGCGGCGAAGCTCATAGATAAGGCTGTCGAACTTTACGTTGACCTCACGGTCAAGAAGCCGGGTAAGATGACTGTTAAACCGGGCGGTGTCGGATGCCACGGGAGAATCGGATTCGTCCAGAAAGGAATACCTTGCCATCGCCGTATCGATGGTGACCCCCCGCCTGGCTTGCGGGGCGATGGATTCCGTGATAAAGTTCTGGGCAAGTTCATATCGCAGGGCCCAGTCGATCACGTTGCGAACCGTCGGCTTTGCGGAAAACCCGAGTTCCTGCGCCTTATCGGAAAAAAGCTTCCAGCGGACGAGCCACAGGGCAAGGTTCTTCAGCTCCAGGGGATTGTTTTTATAGGCATCGCGCCGATCGGCCGGGAGCCAGGAAAGGATGAGATCAACATCGTCCTGAGAGATGATCTTCCCCGGGCCGCAGAAATCCTTCAGTGAGTCGGGTAGCGACCTTCCGTACTTTTCCCGGTAATACATCCGCTGGAACACGAAGGGGCATCCCTCTTCGTGCGCATATTTGAGCCACTGACGTTCGAGCGCCGCGGTATCCTTCAGGGGAAAGGTCACCCTGAACTCAGAATCGGGCGGATATTTTGCCTTGAACATCTTTTCGGCCACCATCGGTTTTACTTCGTCGAACGGTTTCAGGAAGGCTGCCTTCTTTTTCCCGGTCGAATCCGGCGGCGGGGTAGTGGCAAACTCGGGCGAATGGTTTTTGTAGTAATTCAAAAGCTCGGCGTCGGTAAACCCATAATTCATCTGCAGAATACTCTGCGCGAATAGAACGGACGTATAATAGCGCTCCTTCCATTTCCACCCAAGACTATGCTCCAGTTTGAGTGCGCCGATCGTTCCGCGCTCGCGATTATAGATCGCCTGGGTCTCAATGAGACCGCTGACGGTCGGCCGGGTTGAAATTGAAAACTGCTGGGCCGGTGTGGGATAGTACCGGGAGGCGGTGCCGAAGGCATCGGCATCCTGCTGGGTTACGAGCGTAGATCCGACATACGCAAGACGATCATTTTTGACCGCACCATGATAGCAGAGGCAGAGCATGAGCGGCAATCCGAGGGGAAGCAGCATAAGATACTTTCGATTCATGAGGCATCCTTATGACGTTAAAAGAGAAAGTGGACACAATCAGTTGAGCGAGGCGAGTGCCTCGTCAACGGTATCATAGATTTCGAGAATTGACGTCGCACCGATGATCTCGACTATTTCGAAGACGTTTTCATTGAGATTGGCAATCTTGAAACGGCCGGATTTCTCCTTGGCCGACTTATTCAGATGCAGGAGAATTCCCAGGCCGGTGCTATTAACGTAGCGAAGCTTTTCGAAGTCCGCGACGATATGTACCTTGCCTTCATTAAAGAGCGTGGATACCTTTTCGAGAACCGTCTGAACGTTGGTCGCGTCCAGGTCGCCCGCAAACCGGATGACTTCGGCGTCGTTACGGCCTTTTACGGCTTCACAGGTAAGCTCGATTTTTGATTCCATGACGTTTAATCCTCTTTTATTTTGGTTACGTGTACGATGGTTCCCACATCGGTAATATCGGCGGAAAAATCGCTTGACAGCAACTTAACAAGGGCAAGGCCCCGGCCGCGCTTGAAGTCGCCGTCATGCGGCACTTCGCAGGATACATTGCTCATGAACGCCTGCAATTGGTCTCGCTTGGCGGGATCGCTGACATTTTCCGCATCGAGTTCGATCTTTTCCCAGTCGATGCGCATCCGGAGCGTTATGTTGTCGTTTTCACCTTTTGAACCATATTCAACCGCATTATTGCAGAGTTCATCGACGATCGTTTCGACCCTGAAACTGTCGCGGCCTTTATACCCCTTCTGAGCCATGACGCCGCTGACAAAGCGCCGTATTGCCGGAACCACGCCGATCTGCGGAGGAAAGGAAATCTTGACATTTTCGGCTTCGTGCATGACGTCCCAGGTATAGGTATTCATGGCCGAATGAAGGTCGCTGAACATTTTAAAAATCCTGTCAACTCCCATCAGGACGCATTTCATTTTGATGTCGAGACTGATGGCCGCAAGAACGAGATCGCCTCCCTTTTCGCTGAAGCGATGTTTCAACCCGAGAAGCTTCCCCAGTGCCACGGAAGCGATCATCGTGACACCGCTCATATCGACAATGGAGAATTTTTTTTCATTCACCCGGGAATCGGCCAGGCATCGGTCGAATACCGCGGCGCTCCGGGCATCGAGATCGCCGCTCAACCTGATGAGGCATATCTCGGGGGCCTGCGGGATTTCTTCAATCAAAGCATCGGGAGCATTATTGCTCATGACGTTCCTTCCTCATGACGCAGAGAGATCGATTTTTCAAACGCGGCACCATCAGCCTTCGCGCTTCCGGACAATATGGATATGAGATATATTGTTGTCGTCGATGGTACAGGTTACGGTATCTGAAAGCAGGCGGATAAGCTCCAGGCCGTTGCCTTTTTCCCGCGAAGCCTCGGATATCGCCTCGCGGAATCGCTCGATATTTTCACTGTAGCCGCCCGATCCCTTAACGGAAATCTCGGCCCGGTCCTCATAGGCGTCGCACAACACCTCGACGGGCTGATGGACGGACGGGGAGCCGTGGATCACGGCGTTGTTGCACAGCTCATCGACAAGGAATTCGGATCTGAAGCTGAACTTCGGGCTGAATTTAAGGACCTGGAGTGCATCGGATACCAGTTGTCGGACAAGCGGGATGTAATCAAGTTCACCCGGAAAGGAAATAGCCAGGCGGTACGGAGTTTCAGGTTTCATAAGAGTCTAACGTGGCTTCCTTTCTTAGTCTCTCCCGGCGGGGAGCGATATCGCTACTCCACTCCATGGAGAATATATGCCTCATCCCCGGAACTGATGATTCCTTTTTTTGCAAGTGTTTCCACCATCCGGCCGGTAATTGACATGAGCAACCCGAACGACGGGGCCTCATGCAGCCCCTTTATGGCAAACCGGGTTTTTGTATCCTGTTCGGAACGATTGCGAAACCCGTCGAGAATGCACTCCATGACATACATGACTTCACCATAAGTCAAATTTCCCTGCCGATACTCGGAAAACCCGGTAATAGCCTCGTGAATGAGTCCCTCCAGCTTGTCAAACTCGGCTTTGTCGTCAAAAACATTTTTATAGGAACTCGGCGAAACCATTCTTCATTCCCTTCGCAGCAGGCGACCGCCATGCGAAAGACCCGAAAAGAGACGGATCCCGGCACATAACTATAACAGACAACTACTACGAATGCAATAGATATTTATTGCTGTTTCAGTCGCCGCAAGAGGATATCCACAGCGGATTTATTGCAGGGACGTGAGTAATAATATACATAAAGCTTCGCGTCCCGGAAAATAATCGATTCCGGCGACCTCATTTCTGACCCGGCCGCACGGTCGAATCCGCGGCACGGTTTTGCCGCAGGGAGTCGGATAATGCCGCTGCGAGCTTTGTCGAATCCGGCGCGGTTGCGGCAATTTCGCTCTTTTTTTGCTGGACGATCGTTTTCACCGTCGATGCCGCTGAAACGGCGGCACGGCATTGGAGCGAATCGAGCAGCTCGGATCGATCCGATGCTGAAACCTGGATCTCCTCATCGATGGGGCCAAGCCAGAAACTGTTTCCCTTCGGCTTCACCGCTGCGGCGTGGATGGTGCCGACATACGAGTACGCTCCGGTCGAAGGAATATACATCGCCAGCTCCAGGCAAAGATCCCCATCCAGCTCCGCATGAATAAGGCCCTTTTTGACCGCCCGGATCGAACAGCTTTTGACCATTCCCCAGATCACCAGGCACGTATCCGGAACGCATCGTCGCAACGCGGCTGCCAGAGAGGTCGTCACGGTAGGGTAGGTGAATAATTCGATCCGGGATTGTAACCGCTTCACTTCGGCATTATCGACCAGGTGGACACCGGGGACGGCGGCAATCTGCTCCTCAAGGATACGGGCAAATTGGGTTTCAATGGCAGGGGCTCCCGCATCGGCCAGGCCTATAAACGCCACCTCATGGGCCGCCGCCGCGCTCCATACCAGAAGCAGAAGCGCTCCGACCATGCTACCGGGATAGTTCATCACCGAGGTCTCTCCTTTTTATTGTTTCGTTTGCCCGGTAAACCCAGGCAAGAATCTCGGCAACCGTGGCGAAGAGTTCCGGCGGAATTTCACGATTGATTTCCACCTGAGCCAGGAGCTCCACGAGGTCGTCATCCCGCTTAACGGGGATGCCGCCGGCAGCGGCGAGCTCCTTGATTCTCCTCGCAAGGGACCCTTCCCCTTTTGCTATAAGAAGGGGGGCACCCGATTCCCGATCGTTATACTGCAGGGCGACGGCCTTTTCACGACGGGGAAATCGTTTCGTCTTTGCCATGGCTATGCCTTCACATCGACGAGGGTCGATGCCGGATGCCCGACCCCGCAGCCATCGGCCTCGATGTTCTCTTTTTTGGCCGGGATAAGTGTGATGGAGGGCAGCGGCAAGCCGCCGACGGCAAGCGATTGTTGCAGCTGCTCTTTCCGATCTGAAAACCACGCGTGCGTTTCGCTTTTTTCAAAACTCATCGAAAGGAGGAGGCTTTTTCCCGGAGAGTAGTCCAGTCTCGCCGCTAGTGCGCCGAGCCGGGACGGCGCCAGGTTCAGGAACACGGCATAGTGCGCGGCCGTCGAAGCCTTTGCGACGCCCCGTCTCGTGATCACGCGCAAATGCATCTCGGTCCATTCATCGCCGATTTTCAGGGGAAGGGAGATAATCTGCTGTACACCCTGATCGGTTGAGACGGGTCTGGCAAGAAGTTGCAGCGATTCGATTCTGGTCAGGACCGAATCGATCTGCCGCAAAATATTCTCTTCAACCGATGGAATTGCATCGCGCGCGGGCGACGAGAGATCACTGTCCGACCCGGGCGCGCCCGGCGAAGGAAGCAAACCGCGCTCGAGTCGATCCGCTATTTGCAGCAGCCGACCCTTGAGACTCTCGCGCGCGGCGCCATCATCCGTGAGAAGTGCGGCCTCAAAATTCAGGCCGATCCGCCCAAAAATCGTACGCAGAAAATTGCCCTTATCGGCGAGATCCGCCAGTGCACCCGCATTGGGAAAATTAGCCTCCGGCTCGTCCGCCCCCAATTCCGGGACGCTCCCGCCGAGTGTCGCCGCCAGGTTCTCCAGCATTCCGACCACCATTGGCGCAGGCGCGGGCGAGAGTGCGGCAAGCGATGCCGGCGCCGCACCGCTCTCCATGGCTGTCTGAAGCCACTGCGTTACCGATGAAGTCTGCGCCTCGCGCATGCCGGCCGGGACAAGGGGAAGGCGCGAATCGGACAGGGAGTTATCCATTGCGTATAATTGCGAAAGGTTGACCTCGCCGCAGCTTCGAAGAAGCCGTTGGAAAACTTCGGCGGGCAGGCTTTGAAACATGCGGCTGCCGAAATTCGCCCTCCACGAAGCGATCTCCCGGGGTATCCCCTCCTGCGACAGATAGCGGGCCGGAGTCCGGTCCCCTACCGTCGTGTAGGTTCTGACAAGAATGCCGCCGCTTTCCCGGGAAGGATCGTCGTTCGACTCGCTCGATACCCCGGTGACTCCGAGGAACGATCGCGCGTCGTCATTGTCGGCAAAGGTAAAAAGACCCTCCGGGAGCGATCGTGGCGCCACGAACAACCGATCCTCCTGAGTCTCACCACTCGGGGAACTGCGGATATCCGCTGCCGACCCCTTGTTTTGCGGGAGAAAGAGATCGGCGGCAATACTCTCGTTCTTTCCGCCCGCCGGTTCCTGCACCTGCCGGATTTCGAGGGTTCCGGCGGAAGCGATAACATATACCCGCTCGCCGACGCTGAGAGCGTTCGGCGGGGTCTCGACGGTTATCTGGTCATGACCGAAGCCGAGAACATAGGTTTTCTCGTCCACCTGCCGTTCAACGGTGCAGAATCCGCTGTGGGCTTCTGCACCGCCGGGTTGAATCTGAACGGCTTCGATTGGACGGGAAGAGCTGAACATGGGTTTTTTTTCCGTTAAAACGGTACAAACTATAGGAGGAGGCTCGTTCTCCTGCGCACCGGGCTCCTTCGCAAAAGAGGGGGAGGGGAGGGCCGGTTACCTTTTTTTTGCCAAAGCCATCGCCAATCCGACAGAATCCGCGCTCACATGGTATCGGCGGGAAATTTCCCGCGCGGAAAGCCCCTCTTCACCGGCGGAGACGACCAAGGCCTCAATGGGCGGGATGGAGGCAGCCGGGTTTTCGTTGGAGTCTTCATCATCGGTAAACGCGGCCGCCGGATGCAGTTCGTGAACCTGGTCGGGGCTGAGAAGTTCGAGGGGCTCTTCGCTGCCGGGCTCCAGCGGCGGCGGGAACATCGACCGGTTTTCGCGGGCCGCCTGGTAGAAGGTCACCGCCCGGCGGGCACCCGCCTGTCGCCCGACCCGTCTCTTCCGGGTCTTTGTAAACGATAACGCCACGAGACATAGCCCTAAAAGCGACAGTACGGCAAGCGTCGGGCCCGAAAAGAAAATCATAAAAGGGTGGGAGGTGAGCCGGCTGATGCCGAGGAGCCCGGCCAGGTCCGAAATACCGGCCCTTACATCGATAATAGAGAGCAGCGATATTTTGTCGGTTCCAGCCCTTGAAGCGTCATGGTTCGCACTCTTTTTGCTGTTTTCAACCAGATGCCGGTACAGGGCGATCGAATCGCGGCAGGTCGCAATAGCCGCATCCAGGTCATCGGGGTGCACCCCGGTGCGATTTTGGGCCTGCATGGCAACTTCAAGCGAATCGAGCATGTCGCGAAGGGATTGAAGGCGGGCATCGATCACCGGCTCTCCCCCGACCCCCATGGCGAGTCCGAAGATGAAAATCGCGAGGACCGCTCGCGCCGGGAACTTCATCGAGGTCGTTTTGAAGGTTGATTTCATGAGTGTAATCCGGCGATTGGTTGTCCCGTATTCGCCGGGCCGGCACGATTTGTGTGCCTCCGGCGGTACTCCGGGTCGTTCGCGTATATTGTTGCACGATGTCGGCATAATTTCAAGGTATTCCTGCACATCCGGGGAAAAACGCTCTTGCAGGTTGCCCGCCTTAAACGTTCCATGTATTTTAATTGAACAGGCATAGCGAGTACATGACAAATCCTTCCTTGCCTCTATGAAGCTCCGCGCGGCTTGCTGCGGGAAGCTTCATAGACGACTCGATCGAAAAGGAACTCCTCTGCCTGGAACGGCGGCGGCAGGCCTCTTTTGCAGAAAGTTACGATGCTTCCGGGATTCGGGCGGGGTTCATGCTGAAATTTATGATTTTTTCCGAGGGAAAACTTCTCAATACGCTCGTTATCGACGACCCGGTGGTCACCGTAGGCCGGCTCGCGGAAAATACCATCGCCCTTGCGGGAGCGGGGGTATCGCGTCGCCATCTCCGGATCGAAGAGGATTACGACGGCTCGTATCTCCTGAACGACCTCCATTCGTTGAACGGCACCGTGGTGAACGGTACATCGGTGCACAAGAGTACTCTTCACGGCGGGGATATCATCGTCGTGGGAAGCTACTCCATCATCTTCGAGGAGGTTCCTCGGGAGGAACCGGCCCCCGATTCAAATGCGTGCGCTCCCGTTGCGGCATCTCCGGCGGGGGAGCCCGCATTCGAAACCACGCTTGTCAAACCACGCTCCCCGACCCCGGGAAGAACCGTATCTCACGAATCGGGCCCCGAAGCCGGTAACGGCTTTTCCATGCTTCTGGAAATGTCGCAGAACCGAACCTTCAAACTCGACAAGAATTTCATGACGCTCGGAAATACCCCGGCCGACGACATTCCGGTATCCGGCTTCATGGTCGGTCGCCGGCAGGCATTCCTGCGCCTGGAGAGCGAGGGGTGGCAGATCGGTACCACGAAGATGCTCGGTCTGCTCAGGGTCAACGGCCGCGCCGTGAAAACTCATCTCCTGCGGAATAAAGACCACATCGAGATCGGCTCGATTGCATTCCGTTTCATCGAAACCGGTTGAACCCATGCGTCGAGCCTTCATTTCCGATATTCATGCCAATCTCGCGGCGCTCGAAGCGGTGCTTGAAGATATCGGGAAGGAGGCGGTTGACGAAATAATATGTCTGGGGGATATCGTCGGGTATGGCGCCGAGCCGAACGAGTGTGCGGAAATTGTCGGGAAACGGTGCTCAATGGTCCTGCTGGGCAATCATGATGCCGCCGCGGTCAAGCTTCTCGATACCCACCTGTTCAACAACTATGCACGGGCGGCCATCGACTGGACCTCCCGAACCTTGCGAAAAGCAAACCGGACCTACCTGCTCGGGCTTCCGCTGACCGCTGCAACCGGTCCGTTTACCCTGGTGCACGCAACACCCTACGAACCCGGCATGTGGTACTACATCACCTCGCTCGAAGAGGCCGCCTTCAACTTTCATCACTTCGATACCGAGGTATGCCTCGTCGGCCATACGCATATTCCGACCATCGTTGTTCTCGACGCGAATAAAGAGGTTTACGCCCACTCGGCGGGGCACCTCAATCTTCGCGATTCTCCGGGCGCGAGATTTCTCATCAATGTGGGCAGCGTCGGCCAGCCGCGCGACCGGATCGTCAAATCGTGCTACGGGATCCTCGACGATGCAACGGGCGAATTCTTCTTTCGCCGCGTGGCCTACGACATCCCCTTGACTCAGGCCCGCATGCGCAAGGCGAAGTTGCCGGAGTTCCTGGTGACGAGGCTGAGCGAGGGACGGTGACGGCTTCCAGGCGATACTTCGAAATCCGGAGGAACGAGGTTATGTCGAATGATCTGAGGGACAGGCTTTCAATCAATTCTTCCTATCGCTCCTGGCTTGAACTGCTCAAAACCAAACTGCGTACGGTCCAGCAAAAAACCGCTGTTGCGGTAAATAGCGCATTACTGCATTTTTATTGGGACCTGGGTGCCGAAATTATTGAAAAACAGAGATTTGCGGCTTGGGGAGATGGATTCCTCGTACAATTGAGCAGCGACCTTATATCGGAATTCCCCGAGATGAAAGGTAAGCCCCCTGCCAACGGTGTATTGCCAGCCTGCTATGCAGAAATAATTTTA
>CAZYYB010000006.1:0-61545 GCA_964651515.1 uncultured Fibrobacteraceae bacterium | reverse complement strand
GTACGGAGGGTCGGGAAAGCGCTGGAATTGGTGGATTACCTTCGTCTCGATCATTTCAGGGGATTCGACTCCTACTGGGCTATTCCCGGCGGCAGTGCGGATGCGGTGAACGGGACCTGGGAAGATGGCCCGGGCATTGAGCTGTTTTCGGCGATACGCCGGAAACTTGGAGAAGCCGCCCTTATCGCCGAAGATCTGGGCGACATCACCCCCCGCGTCGAGGAGCTTCGCCGCCTGACCGGTCTTCCCGGCATGAAAGTGCTGCAATTCGCCTTTGATGGGGATCCCGGCAATATCTACCTGCCGAGCAATGTCAACGCCGACAGCATCATGTATACCGGCACCCATGATAACGATACCTCCCGCGGGTGGTTTACCTCGCTGAACCGGCATGACCGATCCTATGTCTGCCGTTACCTCGGGTGCACCGAGCATGGCTTTATCGAACGGTTTCTGCGGCTTGCCTATATGTCGCCTTCGCGCTTCTGCATTATCCCTCTCCAGGATATTCTGGGCCTTCCCGGGAAGGATCGCATGAATGTACCGGGAAGTGAGAGCGGCAACTGGCGCTGGCGCGCCGAGGAGAAATGGCTTGATAAAAAGCATTTCGGCCTCATCGCCGACCTCACCGAAGTTTATGGAAGGGTGGATCGCGCCGCCGATGTCCCGCAGCCATCGAAAACGGGCGCCTGAAGCATGGAAAAAACCGATATTGCCATTATCGGCGCGGGGGTAGTCGGGCTGGCGGTTGCGGAACGTCTCTCCCGTGCAGGCAAAAGCATTGTGGTGGTGGAACGCTGCGACTCCTTCGGCCGGGAGACGTCGTCACGCAACAGTGAGGTCATCCACGGTGGAATGTACTATCCTGCCGGCTCCCTCAAGGCACGGCTGTGCGTCGAAGGAAACCGGCTGCTGTACGACTTCTGCCGGAGGGAGGGAATTCCCCATCGTCGCCTCGGAAAGCTTATCGTCGCCCGTTCCCCTGCGGAGGAGGATAAAATACAGAGCCTTCTCGGGCAGGGAACGGCGAATGGCGTCGAGGGCCTTTCGGTTCTTGATAGGCAGGGTATTATGGCGCTCGAACCGGGGATACCGGGAGATGCCGGACTATTCAGCCCGACCACCGGCATCTTCGACACGCATGCATTCATGAAAAGACTGGAGCGGATTGCCGACGACCGGGGAGTCATCTTCGCCTACAACTGCGAGGTGATCGCCGTCACCCGTGCGAACGGGAGCTATGAAATTGGGATCACCGATGCGGACGGGCTGCCGCTCGTACTTTCGTGCGAGGTGGTGATCAATGCCTCCGGCCTCGGGGCGGATCGTATCGCCGGCCTTTCCGGCATCGATCCGGACCGCGAAGGATACCGGATACGGTACTGCAAGGGCGAATACTTCGAGGTCGCGGCCCGTCATCGGGGAAGGCTCTCCCACCTGGTCTACCCGGCGCCTTCGCCGATCAGTCTCGGCATCCATTGTGTGCTCGGCCTCGAAGGAAGCTTAAAGCTGGGTCCGAACGCATTTTTCGTTGATTCAATCGATTATACTGTTGATGCCGCGCATCGCGGTGAATTTTATCTGGCCGGTCGCACCCTCTTCCCCTTTATAGAAGAGAGCGACCTCTCACCGGGAATGGCGGGAATCCGACCCAAGCTTCAGCGAATCGGGGAGCCCTTCAGGGATTTCGTCATCAGGGATGAGGGCGATCGGGGACTTCCCGGCTTCATAAACCTGGTAGGAATCGAATCGCCGGGCCTCACCTCGTCTTTGGCAATTGCAAAGCACGTGGAGACGCTGGTGCATTGAGACGGCGCCGATCGAATCGACGACATCAACCCCTGCGAATCGTTCCCGGCACGGCATACCGGCTTTAGAGGGGAACCTCCCGATTGGTGTAGGCGGTATAGTCTCGCGGTTTCGGCATATACGGTTCCTTCATGAGCGGGGAGGAGATGATGAAGTCCGCCGTCGATCGATTGCAGGCGGACGGTATGTTATAGAGCACGGTGATGCGGAGCAAGGCTTTGACATCGACATCATGCGGCTGCGGTTGCATAGGGTCCCAGAAGAAGATCAGTACATCAACCTTTCCCTGAGAGATGAGCGCGCCGAGCTGCTGGTCGCCGCCGAACGGACCGGATTTCAGTTTAATTACCGGATGTTTGAGCTGCCGACCCTCGCCCAGCTTTTTCAGCAGGGCCTCCTCCACGAGTTTCCCCGTGGTTCCGGTGCAGACGAGCTTATGGTTGAGAATTACCTCCCAGTTCCATTCCGTCCATTCGAGGAGGTCTTTCTTGCAGTTATCATGCGCAACGAGCGCAATACGTTTAGAGTGGCTCATGGTCTTCCTTCCTTGAAACATGGTGAGCATACTGCATACAAAATATACCTGATTCGTAAGGAATCGTTCCTCCCGGGGGAGCCGAGAGCGTCCGGCCTGAGGGGGCCGGGGGGAAAATTGCCGGGGTCCGGATAATTATATTTCCTCTTCGGATCCGCGATAATGCATCTTCGATTGACTCATCCTTACTCCTGATCTATTTTAAACCGTTTCATCTGACTTTTAAACCCCATAAACCAAACGGCTGAAAAATTAAATGGCAAAATCGTTGAAATATTCGGATGCAGGCGTCGATGTCGGTGTCTGGAACGTCGCAAAGAAGCGTATCGGCGAGCTGGTGAGTTCGACTTTTACCGAGAATGTTGTCGGAGGTTTCGGTCAGTTCGGCGGCATGTTCAGCGTATCCTCGCTGAAGGGCATGGCCGATCCGGTGCTCGTTTCCTCGACCGACAGCGTCGGCACCAAGGTAAAAATCGCTTTCGAAACCGGGGTTCACTCCACGGTCGGAGAGGATATAGTCAACCATTGCATCAACGATATCCTTGTGCTGGGCGCCCGCCCGCTCTTTTTTCTCGATTATATCGGCATCAATAAGCTGGTGCCGGCGGTAGCCGAGCAGATTATTCAGGGTCTTGTCCGCGCGTGCAAGGCGGGCGGCTGCGTGCTCATCGGCGGCGAGACCGCTGAAATGCCGGCGGTCTATTCCCCCGGCGAATACGATCTGGTCGGCTGCATCGTCGGGGTGGTCGATAAGGGAGCCATTGTCGACGGGCATACGATCGTTGCGGGGGATGTCGTCATAGGGTTGCATTCGAGCGGTCTGCATACGAACGGCTTCAGTCTGGCAAGAAAGATCGTCAGAGAGGTGGCCGGAAAGAGCTATGGGGATCGCTTCGATCCGGCCGGCCGGTCATTCGGTGAGGTGCTCCTTGCTCCCCATCGCTCCTACAGCCCGGTTTTAACCCTGATGGATCGCGGGGTGATAAAAGGGTGCGCCCACATCACCGGCGGCGGTTTTCAGGATAATGTCGACCGTATTCTGCCCGGGGGCTGCGATGCGGTTATCGATACCGGGTCATGGACGCCGGACCCAATTTATAAATTCCTGCAGGATGCCGGGAATGTCGAGTCGGATGAAATGTACCATACCTTCAACATGGGCATAGGTATGGTGCTCGTCGTCGATGCTGAAAATGCCGACCGGGTAGTCGCGTCGCCTGCAATAGCGGCCTTTGAGCCGGAGGTCATCGGACGGATCGCAAAGGGCACCGGGAAAGTGATCCTTGAGTCATAACCCTATGGCGCGGCCTCTTCATCTCTACAATACCGCCGCACGTGCGAAGGAGCTCTTCACGCCCCTGCATGAGACGGTCGGCATGTACTGTTGCGGACCGACCGTCTATAACTTTGCCCATATCGGCAATTTACGGACCTATATCTTCGAAGATGTTTTAAAACGGACCCTGCTCTCCCTTGGATATCCCGTTCGGCATATCCTCAATATCACCGATGTCGGCCATCTCGTTTCCGACGCCGATACCGGGGAGGATAAGATGGAAAAGGGTGCGCGACGGGAGGGAAAGAACGTCTGGGAACTTGCGGCGTTCTATACCCGGAAGTTCATGGAAAACCTCGCCGACCTCAATATCCTCCGGGCCGATCTCTTCCCGAAGGCAACCGACCATATTCCTCAAATGATCGCCATGGTGGCGGAGCTTGAAGCGAAGGGTTTTACCTATCGTACGAAAGACGGGGTCTATTTCGATACCGCCAAGTTCCCCGCTTACGGCGACTTTGCCCGGCTCGATCCCGATTCCATCAGGGCGGGCGAGCGAGTCGAGATGGGAGCTAAACGGTCCCCGACCGATTTTGCTCTCTGGAAATTCTCGCCGCAGGATGCGAAACGGCAGATGGAATGGGAGAGTCCCTGGGGAACGGGCTTTCCGGGATGGCATATAGAGTGCAGCGCCATGTCTCTGGCCTATCTGCCCCAGCCGATTGAAATTCACGCGGGAGGCACCGACCATATCCGGATCCACCATACCAATGAAATTGCCCAGTCCGAGGCGGCAACCGGCAGGAAATTTGCTCGCTATTGGCTCCATGGGGAGTTCCTGGTCGTCGACAGGGGCAAAATGGCCAAATCGGGCGGCAACTTCATTACACTCGATATGCTTAAGGACGAGGGCATTCCGCCGCTTGCCTATCGCCTGTTCTGCTTCGGCGCTCACTACGCAAGCCCGCTCACCTACAGTCCGGAGGGAATACGGGGAGCTAAAACGAGCTACCTGAATCTGCTCAGGATCCTTGCCGAAAAACCCGATCGGGGGGTGGACATTGAACCGGATAAGTCGAGCGATCCCGAGGCGGTTACCGGGCTGCTCGAAGATTTTTACGGGGCGGTCTGCGACGACCTGAACATGCCCAAAGCCATGGCCGCCGTGTGGGATATCGTTCGGGACGAAAAAATCCCCATTGGTCTGCGGCGGTCGGCTGCAGGAAGGGCCGATGAGATTCTCGGACTCAACCTTCTTGCCGGGTACTCGCAGCCGTCTGCCGAGGAGTTCCCGGGAATGAGCGGTCCGATCAGACTCATCGCGGCGGGAGTGATCGCCGATTCGCAGAAGAGTGAAATAATTAAAAAGGTCGGGGAGCGACAGCGGGCGCGCAGCGATAAAAATTGGGCCGCCGCCGATGCGCTGCGCAGGGAATTATCGCAGGCTGGAGCAGTAGTCAAAGATCTGCCCGACGGCAGCGCCGAAGTGAGTTTTCCGCAATAGGTCCCGATTCCAATTCCGTGACCGGTCTCCGGATGCCGGAGGGGAACGGAAGGATTGCCGATTAAATTATTTTAGAAGTAATTTTTTCGGGTTGGATTGATGAAACTACCACCGCTTCATGGCGGGATTCGATAGGGAGGTTCCAGATGGGCAAGGATCAGAAGGAAGGGCTGGAAAAGAATCTGAAGCGGCTTATGACCGGTTCGGAGATGGAAGAGCAGTTTCTAAAGCGCCGCGAAATATTTCTGTGGGGTGAGATCGATGATGATTCTGCCGAGGCCATCGTTAAAAGGATACTGTTTTTCGACGGCCAGTCGGACGAAGATATAAGAATTTTTATTAATAGTCCCGGGGGCGTCATCTCTTCCGGGCTGGCGATTTACGATGCCATGCAGAAGGCGCGTTCCGATATCGCCGTCATCTGCATGGGCCAGGCGGCAAGCATGGCGGCGGTCATTCTCTGCGCGGGTACGAAGGGCAAGCGTGAAGCCTGGGAGCATGCACGGGTTCTCATTCATCAGCCGCTCATTTCGGGCAACATGTTCGGTCCCGCATCGGATCTCCAGATTCAGGCCGAGGAGATGCTGCGCATCCGCGATAACCTGAATGAAATCCTTGCAGGACATACCGGCCAGACCATGGCCAAGATCGCCGAAGATACCGACCGCGACTACTTCATGTCGGCCGAGGAAGCCAAAGCCTATGGCATTATCGACAAGGTAATAGCCAAGAAATAGCCGCACACGGTAGAGACGCGCGGTCGTGCGTCTCTACCGTCCTCCCCTCGCTTTTCCCTGCCGCTTTCCCTCTTGCCGCCTGAACCGTCCCACGACGGGCCAATGGCATGGTTTTCGCAACGCAATTTTCATCCCTGCACGCCGCGGTTGTCGATCCATCGTTATAAGCTGTTGGTTTTAATGCAAAAACAATCTCGGCACAGCAATCTGCATGCAGGGGTGGAATTTTGCATTGCAATTTCGCCAATAAACCGTTGCAATAACGAAAAAGGCGGAAAAATGAATGATGCTATGCCTGAGGTTGAAAAAGGGATGGCGGATCGTCTGTCCGGCTTGTCATCTACCGAATGCTTCAGAATGGCATTCAGCATGTTCGATGCCGCCAGGAAGCTGATAGATATCGGAACAAAGGGTGTCACGACGTCCAATGCCGAGGTGAGGTCGTTCGTGGATTTATTCAGTCAGGTTCAGGAGAGGCTTCTGCCGCCTCGCAGGACCTGACGGCTCATTTCTCATCATTCCGGCCGAGGGATTTTTTCCGGTTGCCGAACCGCTTCGGGCAACGATGCGGGAATTTTCATCGCTCGCCGCCGATGGCGAATCTTCCATTTCATGCCGGGAGTTGTTTCAAAGCAGGGTCGCCTCTTGCCCCGGTGTTCCCGCCATGGTATTATCATGCCGATACCCCGTCTGAAATTCAGGCGTCGAACTTACAAAAAAGGAGCATCAGCCATGGCAGGTCAAGTCAAAGCGCTCGCCGAAAGAATTATTCGGGAGCGTGCCAAGGGGAATCCGATCATTGCTCTTTCTACGGAAACGAAGATGATCCTCAAGGGAGTAAACCCCAAGAAGTGGCATGAATTTTCGCCCGATGATCCGCCGGCAATTGCCGCTCTCCTGCAGATTGCGAACGAATTCGGGGTCAAACTCTGACTTTTTTCATCGGACAATAAACCCGATAACCCTATTGGAGGAGCATATATGTCGATTATAACCGCCTGTTCATCGAAATCCAGTCCACGGGAAGCCGCACAGGAGATCGGCGCTCAATTGCAGCGGCATGCCCCGAAGCTGGTGATTTTTTTTGCAGCACCCAAATATGATTCGCAGGCGATAAGTGCCGCAATGCAGGAGTTCTGCGGAAGCGGCCTGACCATCGGCTGCTCGACCGCCGGCGAGATTGTCGGCGGGAAGATGCTTAAACAATCCGTGGTCGCCATGGGGATCGGATCCGATATCATTGAGGATGCGGCCGTGGAGATCGTCCCGTCGATTAAGGCGGACAACCGCATTGCCGCCGCATTTGCCGCCATCGAACGGCATTTCGGTGCATCGATGGCAGAGCTCGATTTTGAAAAATATGCCGGGCTGATCCTGGTGGACGGACTGCAATCGGCCGAGGAGAAGCTGATGATGACCATCGGCGACCTGACGAACATATCGTTCATCGGCGGCTCGGCGGGCGACGATCTCGCTTTTAAAAAGACCTTCGTGTATGCCGGCGGAAAATCGTATACCGATGCGGCGGTCCTTGCGGTGCTGAAGCTGAAAAAGGGGTTTGACATCATTAAAACGCAAAGCTTTCTGGCAATGAATAAAACACTTACCGCGACAAAAGTCGACGAAGCGGACCGGATCGTCCTCGAATTTGACGGCAGGCCAGCGGTAGAGGCCTATGCTGCGGCGCTCGGGATCAACGCGGCGGAGGTTGCCGACAATTTCATGAAGCATCCCCTCGGTTTGCTGACCGGGGCGGGCGAGCCGTACGTCCGCAGTCCCCAGCAGGTGAAAGGGAGCGCCCTCGCCTTCTTCTGCGCCATCAAGGAGGGGATGGAGTTGAGCGTGCTCGAATCGACCGATATAATCGCCGATACGCAAAAGGCCATCACCGGCGTCCTCTCGTCGAGCGGGTCGGCCGTCGGCATGATCAATTTCAACTGCATTCTCAGGACGCTCGAATTGGAACAGAAAAACCAAACGGAAGCGTATGGAAAGATCTTTTCACCGATTCCCACGGTTGGCTTCAGCACGTATGGGGAGGAGTATATCGGTCATATCAACCAGACGGCCACGATTCTCGTTTTCAAGTAAAAGCTTTGTCCGCCGGAAGATCCTGCTTCAACCGGCCCGGCGGCGAGGAATCCGGAAGCGGGGGGGCATCTCCTGCCCGCTCACTTGGATTTCAGCCGTCGGCAGGCGTCGGCGATGCCGAGTTCGCAGGCTTTCCTGAGGTCCGTTTCCGCCGAATCCCGGTCCCCCCTGAGGGTGAAGGCATGGGCGCGGTTATAGTAGGCTGCGGCAAAGGAAGGGTTGAGCAGGACCACCCTCCCGAAATCCGCTATTGCCTTATCATAGTCGCGGCTGGAGAACCATGCGTTGCCGCGGTTGAAAAAAATTTCCGGATGGTCCGCATTGATCCGGATGGCCCGTGAAAAGTCGTCGGCGGCGCGTCCGGGCTCGTTCAGGTTGCCCCAGGCGCATCCCCGGTTATTGTAGGCATCAATGAACCCGGGATCGAGGCCGATTGCCGTATCATACTCCCTTATTGCATGATCATATTCGTTCCTCCCCTCAAAAACATTGCCGAGGTTGTTGTAGGCGATGGCGGCGGTCGGACACTTGGCGATGACATCGCTCCAGAGTGAAAAACTGTCGTTCCAGATCTTGCACCGCTCATGGGTTATACCGGCAAGAACCAGCAGTATGATGATTCCTCCGCCGGTAAGAGCGAATCGCGTCCGAATGCCCGCCCCGATCCGTACGACTCCCGCGACAAGGGGGAAGAAGAGCCCGATACACGGGATATAGGTGTATCGTTCGGCGACAATCGCTTTGCCCACGCCGAGGATCTGCAACATCGGCAGCAGGGTTACCAAAAAAAAGACCACGCCGAAGACGGCCGTTTTCGACCGTTTTCGAAAGAGAAACAGGGACAAAATACCGGTTACCACCAGGGCAAGTGCCGGCAGCATTTCCGTAACGACGAACCGGCCGGCCTGTTGCGGATATGGGTAGAATGCGCAGAGATGCAGCGGCAGAAGGGTTTTGACGCAGTAGAAGGCGGCGCCGTAAAAGGGAACGAGCATTCGTTCATACAAGGGAGTGGCGTGAGGCCCCGCAAGTGCGCCGCTTTTGTTCTGGACAATAACGGCAACGACCGCGCAGAGTATGCCCAGGGCGGCGAACGGAACCTTCTGGAGAAGCCGCCGCCCCGTGATCGGCTTATTCCTGAAATAATCGATAAGCAGGAGCACCAGCGGCTGCGTCATTGCCGACGGCTTGGACAGGAGCGACAGCAGCAAAAGTCCCAGGCTTCCGAAATAAGATTTCCGGCGGCCGTTATTCAAGAACGACAGGTAGGCAAGGAGGGAAAGAAACAGGAAAAAAGCCGATTGTACATCCTTCAACTCCGCGATCCAGGCAACCGATTCGACCCGCAACGGATGGAGGGCGAACAGCGCCGCCGTCCCGAAGGCGATATCCGGCCTGGCGGAAAGCCGGAGCAGCAGCGCAAATACGAGCAATGCGTTAATACAGTGAAAAATCACATTCGTAAGGTGGTAGCCCTGGGGATGAAGACCGAACAGGCGATAATCCAGCATGTAGGTGAGCATGGTGACCGGCTGGTAATTGCCGACATAACTCGATGAAAAAACAGCGGATAGGGTATGACGGTTGATTGCTGCAATATCCGGGTTATTATAGACATATTCATCCTCATCCCAGTTGGTGAAGTTGAGGTTAAGGCAGGGAGAAAAGGCGATGCCGGTGAGCAGAACGATGACCGAACAGAAAAGTGCCCGGCGCAGGGTATCGCGAGGCGCGGAGGTGCGGAGCGGCAATGATCGGAGGGATGCCATGCGGCCTTTCCGGCGGAATAGGTGCAGGGAAAAAAATAACTCATATTCAGGCCTGCGTTGGGTCGCTTCACCCCTATGGAAATCCCCCTCTCCCGAACCGGAAAATCGCCTCCTTTTTATCGAAAAAGGGATTGAATATCTCCATAAAGGGGAGTATATTTTATCCGTCCTAAATCACCTTCCACCTCTCAATTGCGGCCGTCGGGAGACGCTCTGTTTAAATATGTAGACCGATACGATTGCTTTTCGAGCCACGACTATGATCCTCCCGACCCCCTACTATCTTATTCACGAAAAAAAGCTGGCTCGAAACCTCGGGGTCATAAAGCATATCCGCGATGTTTCCGGTGCGAAGTCTCTGCTTGCCCTCAAATGTTTTTCGACCTGGTCCGTTTTTGCCCTCATGCGGGAATACCTCGACGGTACCACCTCGAGCTCGCTTTTCGAGGCACGGCTCGGGCATGAAAAATTCGGGAAGGAGACCCACGCCTATTGCGTCGCCTGGACGCCGGAAGAACTGCGGATAGTCAAGAAATACGCCGACACGATCATCTTCAATTCCGCTTCCCAGCTCAGACGGTTTTACGGCGAGGTTCAGGGGAAGAATCTCGGCCTGCGGATCAATCCCGGCATCAGCTACTCCCCGTTCGAGCTTGCCGATCCGGCCCGGCGCTACAGCAGGCTCGGGGTGACCGATCCGGCGGAACTGCAGGGGCTGTTGCCGCTGCTGCGCGGAGCCATGTTTCACTTCAACTGTGAAAACGACGATATCGATAATTTTGCCGGTAACCTCGACCGCATCGCTGAACGCTACGGCGCTCTTCTTGCCGGCCTGGAATGGATAAGCCTCGGCGGCGGCCTGTTTTTTACCAAAGAAAAATATCCGGTGGAGAAATTCTGCCGCGTTCTGAAAAATTTTGCGAAGCGGTTTTCGGTGCAGATCTATCTGGAACCCGGCGAATCGGCGGTGACGCATTCGACCGAGCTGGTGGCCACGGTGGTTGACATCGTCCATAACGAAATCGACATCGCAATAGTCGATGCTTCCATCGAGGCCCATCTGCCGGACCTGCTCATCTACCGGTTACCGGCCGTCGTCGAACCCCCGCCGGGCGGCGCGGGGCGCGGGCATGTCTACACCATTGCGGGACGATCATGCCTCGCGGGCGATATTTTCGGGACATTTACGTTTCCCCGCCGCCTTCGCGTCGGCTCCACGGTACGCATCGCCGATGCCGGGGGCTACTCCATGGTCAAGAAAAACTGGTTCAACGGTCTTTCGATGCCCTCCATAGCGGTTAAACGCCTCGATGGATCGGTTGAGCTGGTTCGCAGTTTCGGTTACCATGACTTTTTGCATAATCTATCGTAAGTGCAGGGAGGACAGCATGAAAAAAAAAGACGTTCTCATCATCGGTGCAGGCGGGGTCGCTCATGTCGCGGCGCACAAGGTGGCGCAGAATAGCGATGTTCTGGGAGACCTCTGCATCGCCTCCCGGACGCTCTCAAAATGCGACAGGATCATCGACAGCATCCGGCGCAAGGGGAGCTGGAAAAACTCCCGGCAAAGGATCTCCTCCCGCCGGATCGATGCCATGGATGTATCCGCGCTCATCCGGCTGATCGAGGAAACCAAATCGGACATCGTCATCAATCTCGGACAGTCGTTCGTCAATATGTCGGTGCTGGAGGCGTGCATCCGGACCGGCGTCGCCTACCTGGATACCGCGATCCACGAAGAACCGGAGAAGGTGTGCGAGGATCCTCCGTGGTACGGCAACTACGAATGGAAGCGCAAGGACCGCTGCCGGGAGCGGGGGGTCACCGCGATTCTCGGCGTCGGGTTCGATCCCGGCGTTGTCAACGCGTGGTGCGCCCAGGCGGCTAAGAACCATCTGGACATCATCGATACCATCGATATCATGGACGTCAATGCGGGAAGCCACGGCAAATACTTCGCGACCAATTTCGACCCGGAAATTAATTTCCGCGAGTTCAAGAAGGTATGGAGCTGGATCGACAGGAAATGGGTCGAACGAAAAGTCCATTCGGTAAAAATGGTGCATGAATTTCCCGTGGTCGGCAAACATACCCTCTACCTGACGGGCCACGACGAGGTGCATTCGCTGTCGAAAAACTTCGATGTCAACAGCATCCGGTTCTGGATGGGGTTCAGCAATCAGTATATCAATGTTTTTACCGTGCTGACCAAGCTCGGACTCACCTCCAACCTGCCGGTGCGGACCGCCGAGGGTCTCGAAGTCGTGCCGCTCAAGGTGATGAAGGCCCTTCTTCCCGACCCCTCCTCCCTTGCGCCGAACTATACGGGAAAAACCTGCATCGGGACGCTCATCAAGGGCAAAAAAGAGGGCGGAGATTTGGAACTGTTCATGTACAACATCTGCGACCATGCCGATTGCTATCGGGAAGTCGAGGCACAGGCGATAAGCTATACCGCCGGTGTTCC
Organism: uncultured Fibrobacteraceae bacterium; assembly: GCA_964651515.1. Classification (GTDB taxonomy): domain Bacteria; phylum Fibrobacterota; class Chitinivibrionia; order Chitinivibrionales; family Chitinispirillaceae; genus BOG-1184. The sequence goes on along the minus strand of CAZYYB010000006.1, from coordinate 49,357 downwards.
GCCGGTGGCTGCCGCAATGCTCATCGCCGGGGGAGTCTGGGATGTCAAAACCATGGTGAACGTCGAAGAGCTCGATCCGGATCCCTTCATCGAACTTCTCGCCGCGATGGGTCTTCCTACCGGGGTAGTGATGGATCCGGCGGTTACGAGCCTGGAGCTGAATGCCCAGGAGAACCGTTGCGGTTAGCGCTATCCGGCACGGCGCCCTATCGTGCCATGAAATACCCGGCGTCCATCACCCTGCCGTTCTGCAGGAAGCCGTATCCGTAAAAGCCTTTCACCGGCAACTTCGATGCGGATTGCAGTTCGCCCCCTTTTGTGGCTGAGGCATCGAAGGAGGTAGTAAAAACCCGGCGTCCGGTCAGGGAATAGAGGTTGAGCACTCCCCGGTACCCCAGGGCGCCCGCGGTGAAAGGGGGCATTACCAACGGAGAAATCACTCCCGTTGCGACCGCCGCTATGCTGCTTACCGTGCCGCTGACGAAATTGGCAACATAGTAGACGCCCGTCTGGGAATTCACTGCGATACTTATCGGTTCGGTGCCGACCGATACCGTCGAGGTTGTTGCGGTAGCGCCGTAAATTACGGTTACGGTATTGCTGTTATAATTTGCAGCATAAATCTGATTGAACACGGGATTTACTGCAATTGCTTCGGGAGATTCCCCGACCGCGACGGTCGAAAGAGCATTGGTGACACCATTGATAACCGTGACGGTATTGCTTGAGCTGTTTGCCACATAAATTTTATTGGTCGCCTGATCGACGGCGATAGCATAAGGATTGCGTCCGACCCGCAGGGTGGTCGTGGCGTTAGAGGAATCCGCTCTGATCACCGTGACGCTGCTGTCCCCGAGATTCGCAACATAGACTCTGTTGGTAACGGTGTTCACCGCTATGGCCTGGGGAGATGATCCTGCGGTGACGGTCGTCGTCGTATTGGTCGGTCCGTCGATGATCGTTACCTTCCCGGTAAACTGATCGGCAACGTAGATTTTGTGTGTCACCGGGTTCACCGCGATGGCGAAGGGTTGCGCTCCGCTGCCCGTCCCCAAACTGACAGTGGTCGTGCTGTCGGTGACACCGTTAATGACCGTTACGCTGCTGGGGTAGAAGTTTGCCACGTAAATTTTATTCGCCGCCGAATCCACCGCTATCGCATCGGGTTCATTTCCCACAGCCACGGTCGAGGTGTTGTTCGTTACGCCATCGATGACGGTCACCGAACTTGAACTATTGTTCGCTACATAGATTTTATTGGTCAGAGAATTTACCGCTATGGCATAGGGTGCAACGCCAACCGCTATTTTGGACGTGGCGTTGGTCGTTCCGCTTATCACCGTAACGGTATCGCTCCCCTGATTCGCCACATAGACGGTGTTGGTCACGGTATTCACCGCTACCGAACCCGGGGTGGTTCCAACTGGTATGGTGGTACCTTCGGCCACCCAGACGAACACCAGCGCCGTTACGCATGTTTTTGCAATTGATCGAATCATCATAGTTTCCTCCCCGGCTGAAAATAACATCTTCCTTCCACCCTCGGGATCGTAACCTTAAACCCCAAAACGTCCATATATGTAAGCAAAAATAATACCCGCACGAAAGAAAGCAATTCCCGTTCTTCTCCCTATGGTTCGTTTCCTGGCATGATTGGTGCATCGATCCCGGTCGGCGTGGGGTATTTTTACGTCATCTCGCTATTTTAATTATAGTGACCCACCCGGAATTCAGCCATAAGGTTCTGCAATCATGGATATCAAGGCCCAATTAATTAGAGAGCTGTCGCTGCAACCCTTCCAGATAGAGAATACCCTTTCGCTCCTGGACGAGGGTGCAACCATTCCGTTTATCGCCCGGTACCGCAAGGAGCGCACGGGCGAACTTGATGAAACCGTGCTGCGCGATATCGAGCATAAGTATCTGTATTATAAGGAGCTTGAAGAGCGCCGTGCGACTATCCTCGCGAGCATCGGCGAGCAGGGGAAACTGACTCCGGAATTGGCTGCAAAAATTCAGGGAACCATCAGCAAGGTCGAGCTCGAAGACCTCTACCTTCCCTACAGGCCCAAGCGGGTTACGCGCGGGAAGAAGGGCCAGGATGCGGGATTCGAACCGCTCGCCCGAAGGCTCGCCGACTGCCTCGAAGGGGCGGCCGATTTGGTTGCCCTGGCGCAACCGTTCCTTACGGAAAAGGCACGGAAGCTCGGATTCGACACTCCCGGAAAAGTGTTGCAGGGCGCTTGTGACATCCTTGCCGAAGAGCTCTCCGACGATGCCGACTCCCGGAAATGGCTTCGCGCGCTCGCCGGGGAGAAGGGTCTCATCGTTGCCGTCGTCCGCAAGGAGTTCGCCGAGCAGAAAACAAAGTTCCAGATGTACTACGACTATAAAGAACCGATTAAAGCCGCACCGTCCCACCGCATTCTGGCAATGTTCAGGGGAGAGCGGGAAAAGGTACTCCGGATCGAGATTATGATGCCGCGGGACGAAGCGCTCGCCCACCTGGAACGGAAACTCATTAAGCACCCGGGCAGCGCCTCGGCGGGCATGCTGAAGGCAACGGCCGCAGACGGATTCGACCGGCTGCTGTCGCTTGCCGTTGAGACGGAGATTCGCATCGCCCTGCAGGATAAGGCCGAGATCGAGGCGTTTGCCGTGTTCGGTGCCAACCTGCGCGCTCTCCTGATGGCACCTCCGGCCGGTCACCGCGCCGTACTCGGTATCGATCCGGGCTACCGGACCGGTTGCAAGGTAGCGGCGCTCGATGCTACCGGCAGGATGCTCGCCAATGATGTGCTGTACGCCACCCTCGGCGACGCGGGCGCCGATCGCGCGAAAGATAAACTTCTGGCCCTCATAGAAAAATTTTCCATCGAACTTATCGCCATCGGCAACGGCACCGCCGGCCGCGAAACCGATGCCTTCGTCCGGGCCGCCCTCGAAAAGGTGCCCGATGAGCGACGGCCGATGTGCGTCATGGTGAACGAATCCGGCGCAAGCGTCTACAGCGCCTCCGAACTTGCTAAGAAAGAGTTCCCGGATCACGATCTCACCGTCAGGGGCGCCGTCTCCATCGGACGACGGCTGCAGGACCCGCTTTCGGAACTGGTCAAAATCGACCCCAAGGCCATCGGGGTGGGGCAGTACCAGCATGACGTCAATCAATCGGCGCTGAAGAAGTCGCTCGAAGAGATCGTCGAAAGCTGCGTCAACAGCGTCGGCGTCGACGGCAACCTCGCGTCGGCCGAACTGTTGCGCTACGTTTCGGGTCTCAACAGCCGCACGGCCGATGCGATAGTCAAATTCCGCGACGGTAACGGCGCGTTCCGATCCCGGCTCGACCTGCGCAAGGTGCCGGGGGTGGGCGAGAAAACCTTCGAGCAGGCGGCGGGATTTTTTCGGATTTCCGGAGCGGCCAATCCGCTCGATAACTCGGCCGTCCACCCGGAACGGTATGAGTTTGTCAAAACCGTGGCCGACATGCTCCATACCACGGTCGACCGGCTCATCGGCAACGTACCGCTCCTTCGCACCATCAAGAAAGAGCAGCTTGTTTCACCGTCGATCGGCCTGCCGACCATCGGGGACATCCTGGCCGAACTCGAAAAGCCGGGTCGCGATCCGCGCGCCGAGTTCCGCTACGCCTCGTTCAGCGATACGGTGCGGGAGATCAAGGACCTCGCTCCGGGAATGAAGCTCGAAGGAACGGTGACGAATGTGACCAATTTCGGCGCCTTTGTCGACATCGGGGTGCATCAGGACGGCCTCGTGCATATTTCGCAGCTGGCCGACCGTTATGTAGCCGATCCCCATCAGGTGGTGAAACCGGGGCAGGTGGTTTCGGTGACCGTGCTCGATGTCGATGCCGAGCTCAAGCGCATCGCGCTCTCGATGAAGCGGGAACCCGGGCAGAGGAAGCCGGAGCAGAGGGCTGCACCTGATCGGGTTCCGGAGCTGCCCGGCAACAGGCAGGGTAATCGACCCGCCGACCGGAAGGGGAGCGCCCCGCCGCCGCCGAAGCGGGAGGCGAAGCCAACGATGAGCGACCTCGACAGGCTCAGGCAGTGGGCGTCCGGGGAGGGCGGGGGCACATTGAATCGAGGTAAAAAGGGAAGCAGGTAGCCGTGCAATGGATTATCCCTTGCTTTGGGATAGCGAACCGGGTCGCCCCTTTTTGCCCAAAAGTCAAAATGGGCAACCGCGTAGCGGTGTCCTCACCTGAATAGTAACCAATTTTTATTCCATAGCAAAAAAAGGAACCCGGTTATAATGGAAACAGTCACCATCCGGAACGTCGAACTGCATCTCTCGTATCCCACCCCCGTCAAGAGCGCCTGGATCGGCCAGGCCGAACCGCTCCGGCAGCTTCTCGCCTGCTGGATCAAAGTTGCGGAAGGCGATCTGCCGCTCACGCCCCGGGTCATCGGTTATCCGGGAACCGGCAAGACCACGCTTGCCATGGCCGCCGCGCAGCAGAGGGGGCAGGATGTTTACATTATGCAGTGTACCGCGGACACCCGTCCCGAGGACCTGCTCGTCACGCCGGTACTTTCGGATGCCGGAAGGATCGCCTACCATGCGAGCCCGCTTCTCACCGCCGTGATAAAGGGCGGCATCGCGGTACTCGATGAGGGCAACCGGATGTCCGAAAAATCGTGGGCATCCCTCGCCGGCCTCTTCGACCACCGCCGGACGGTGGAGTCGCTCGTTGCCGGGATCACGGTAGCGGCTCACGGGGAGTTCCGGGCGGCCGTGACCATGAATGACGACAGCTCCACCTTCGAAATTCCCGACTACATCATGTCGCGCCTGCAGCCGGGCATTACGGTGCCGTTTCCCAGCCGTGAGGATGAGCTCAAAATCCTCTCCTACAACCTGCCGTTCGCCGACGACGCTATTGTTGACATGTGTGTGGACTACCTCCAGCAGGCGCATGGTCTCGATCTGCCCTATTCTATACGCGACGGCCTGAATGCGATGCGCTATACCCTCAAGTTGAAGGTGCATGATGACTCGGCCGATACTGCCGGGGTTTTTCGCACGGCACTCATGCGGGTATTGGGCGAGGAGGCGCTGGATCTGGAGAAGCGCGCCGCGGAACGCAAACTTTCCGGCGAAGCGTCGCCGAGCATGAACCTCGGCGATTTTTTCTTCGGCAGCGGTTCGGATCTCAACCCGGACAGTGGTCCGGACAGTGGTCCGGACGACGGACCGGACGACGGACCGGACGACGGACCGGACGGTGACGGGGACACCCGGTGAGGCTCTCGGCGCGCATTACCATCGTCCCTGTCCTGCACGGGACGAGCGCCGTGGCAAAGCAGGTGCGCTCACGGTGCCTGCAGGAAAGATTCGATTGCATCGCCGTCGATATTCCCGGACTTTTTCAGGACCATATCGGCCGGGCGGCTCTTGAGCTGCCCCTCATTCAGGCTGTTGTCGCCCGTGAAGAGGGGGAGGGGTGCTGCTATTACCTGCCCATCGACCCCTGCGACGCGGCGATCGAAGGCGTCCGGCAGAGCCAGCAGAACCATGTACCGTACTTCTGTATCGGCGCTTCCCCGCAGAAAACCGCGCCCATGCCCGCCCTGCCGGACGAACATGCAATAGCCACGATCGGCTTCGACCGATTCGCCGCGCTCTGCCTCCGGGCGACCGGCAACCCGGCGGCGGGTTCGGACGACGATCGCGACGGAGCGTATCTGGCCACCCGGCTGCACGAGCTGTCGGCCACCTATCGGCATATCCTTGCCCTGGTCCACTTCCGCCGTTTTGCCCGCACGGTACGCCGATTTTTCGCCGGATCTCCGGCCGAAACGCTCCCGGCGGCGGCCATGCCGTACCGGGTCACGACATACTATATCAATCCCGACCATCTCTACTTTGCACTCGGCGAGCTGCCGTTCATCGCCGGCAAATTCGAGCAGGAGCGGCTCGATCCCTTTGCAAAGCCCATCGATAGCACCGAAGAAATAAAAAATCTCTTCCGTGAAACGCGCGACGATTACTACGACGACCGGGACGCCATTACCGCGCTCTCGCCGGCACGCATCCAGGCGGCGCTGACCTTCAGCCGGAATCTGACGGTCATGGAAAACCGCCTGCTGCCATCGCTCTTCGATCTCGTGGAGGCTGCCCGAGGGGTGGGCGGCAACGGCTATGCCCTGCGGGTCCTCAAAAATGCACGGTACTACCCCTTTCTTCCCTTCGAGCGCGGCGAGCCGCTTCTCGATGTCGGTATCGACCGCATCCGCCTTCCCGAATCAGGCGAGGCGCTCGGGGCGACCAACCTGCTCCGCGACCGCGCGATCGAATGGCGGCAGGTGTCGATCAGGCCCGATCCCTCGCTCGAACGAAAGAAGCGCTACCGCTATGCCTGGAACCCCGGGGGAATGTGTTCGCATGTTCCGGAAGACCGGGCAATCGAACGCTTCAACGCGCACGTGCGGGTCAGGGCGCGTGAGATCCTCGTGGAGGAGTTCGCGCATCACGAAAAATTCACCACCTCGGTGAAGGACGGCATCGACATCCGCGAAACCCTGCGGAACTGGCACACCGGTTCTATTTACGTCAGGGAAACTCCGCCGGCGAAGGGAAGGTTCGATACCGTGGTCCTGATCTTCGACGAGGACCACGACGAAAACTTCCCGAACCGCAGTACCTGGTACGCCGAACACGGGGAGGAGTCGACCCTCACCTTTTACGCCACCGACCCGTTTGCAAACCTCATCGGGCCGGGCATCGCCGAGTGCCGCTACGGCGGGCTGTCGCTCCTCTTTCCGCCCCGGCCGGTGCCGGACATCTTCGAACTCACCGAAGGGATGGACCTGCCGAATTACGCGGCACGGGTTGTGTACGGCGCCCTGCTCTTCAGCGCCGAGCGGGTCGTGGCGTATGTCGGCGTGAAAAAACCCTCCGCCCTCCTGCGCACCCTGGCCGCGCGCCTTAAAAAACGGCTCCTCTGGATTCCGCTCGCCTCCTTTTCCAACGAAACGGTACGCAACCTGCGCAGGTTCCATATTCTTAACGGAAAAGAGGTGCGGAGTTGGGCTGCGAGGTTTATCGGGGAGGGGTGAGGAGGGGGAAAAGCGTAAAGGAGTTGATGGGAAAAAAGAGGCGATACCGGGGCTGCCCTGCCACAACAGCTTATCTTCTCTGGTTGAAGCAGCCTGACCCCAAGACAATTTGCGATACGAAAGATCTCAAATCAAGGCTTACAATTTCTGCGCGTACGAATCCAGTATTTTTGAAACGAAGGTCTGGTATTTAATCCCCTTTTTAACCGCGAACCGCTTATACCGCTCGACGGTGCTCTTCTTGAGCTTCATGGTGACGGGAACCGTCTCTTCTTTTTTCAATCCCGCGGCGATGCTTTCCGGTGACGGCAGAAAGTCTTTCACGGGAACGGAACTTTCAAGCTCCTCGGCGATGTCCGCCGGGGCGGGGTATAACCTTTATTTGTTCTCATAGGTTTTTCTCCATAGCTCCGGCTTTTTTTTCGCCCCGCGCACATTTTCCACCCTTTTCCCTCCCCATGAAGTATATTAGCCTCGAACACCACTACATCGATAGTGGTGCCGTTTCAATCGGTAAACGGTCTTAAAAGACCCGCACCTCGTTGATTTCCAGCAAGAGCCAAACGCGACCACCCCGCAGTTTTCCGCATCCTCCTGCTTGTTTCAATCCGCATGTAGCGTGTCAACCGGCGTATTTATCAAAGGATGTATATGGGTTTTACAAAAGTAGGGCTGTCGGAGACTATTTTGCAGGGAGTCTACGCAACGGGTTACACTCGTCCCACCGAGATTCAGTCCAAGGCGATTCCCCTCGTGGTCGAGGGCAGGGATGTTATCGGCTGCGCGCCGACCGGTACCGGCAAAACGGCTGCCTTCGTGCTGCCGATCCTTCATGTGCTCGAATCGACGCAACCTTCCGGTCGCCGGGGGCGTCCCCGAGCGCTCATTTTAACGCCGACCCGCGAACTGGCCGTTCAGATTGAAGAGGCCATCCGGGAGTACGGTACCTATTGTTCTCAGAAGCCGCTTTGCATCTACGGCGGCGTTGACATCAATCGCCAGCTGCGCGGTCTGCAGCAGGGCGTCGACATCGTCGTCGCGACCCCCGGCCGCCTGATCGACCACGTCGATCGCCGCAGCATCGACCTGTCGAAGGTAGAGATTCTGGTCCTCGACGAAGCCGACCGTATGCTTGATATGGGATTCGTGCGGGACGTTCGGAAAATCATCGCCCTGCTCCCGACCGAACGGCAGACGCTCCTCTTCTCGGCAACGATGTCTTCCGAAATTCAAACCCTTGCCAGGAACGTACTGCACGACCCCGAGTATATCGAAGTCGGTTCGCCGACCACGCCGGTCGATACGGTGGCGCAGGAGTTCTATACCATTGCGCAGGACGTCAAATCCGACCTTCTGGTGCACCTGCTTCAGAATGAAGGGATCGAAACCGCGCTCGTTTTTTCACGCACCAAGCACGGCGCGGACCGGATCGCGAAGAAGCTTCACCGTCACGGCATCCAGGCCGAGGCCATCCATTCGAACAGGACGCAGTCGCAGCGCCAGAAGACGCTCGACGGTTTCAAGCGGCGTCACTTCAATGTCCTCGTCGCCACCGACGTCGCCGCCCGCGGGATCGATATCGACGGAATATCGCACGTGGTGAATTTCGACATTCCCCGTTTCGCGGAGGACTACATTCACCGGATCGGCCGGACCGGCCGGGCGGAACACCGCGGCAACGCGATGACCTTCGTCTCGGCCGATGAGACGAAGTATCTGCGGAAGATCGAGCAGATGGTCGGCAGCCGGTGTGTTCTCAAGGTGTATCCCGGATTCGCCGCCGATGTTCCGGTCGCGCCTCCGATTACCGTGAACCAGAACGGCGTTGCCTCCAACTTCACGAAGAAGTTCCGCTTCTTCGGTCGACGCGCGTCCGTCCCCACACACCGATAGGTGAGAAGACGATGTCCTTCGGGCGACTGACCCCGGAAACCATCCTGCCGGCCGTGGAAACGGTCGGCGGAATGCGCCTCACCGGCATGGTCCTCTCGCTGCCGAGTTATATCAACCGTGTTTACGAGTTGCGGGCGCTCGACGGAACGAAACTCATCGCAAAGTTCTACCGGCCCGGCCGGTGGAACCGCGATGCGATTCTCGACGAACACCGCTTTACAAAAGACTGTGCCGACGCCGAGATCCCGGTGGTGCCGCCGCTTCCGCTCCTCGATGGATCGACCATCGGCGAGCATGATGGATTCCTTCTGTCGCTCTTCCCGAAGCGCGCCGGCCGCCAGCTCGAAATCAACGACGATGGCGACTGGCTTCGCGTGGGCGCGCTCGTCGCCCGGACCCACCTTGCCGGTGAAAAGCAGACGGCTCCGCACCGTATCACCATCGATCCCGCACTCTCGGCCCTCGCCGATGTCACCCACCTCTGCGATGCCGTCATTCCCGGCCGCTCCCGCGATCTCTATAAGGGTGCCGCAATGCGACTTATCGAGTGGAGCATCCCGCTCTTTGAACACCTCGAAAGGATCCGCCTGCATGGCGACTGCCATCGCGGCAACATCCTCGACCGTATGGACGAGGGGCTGCTCCTCATCGACTTCGACGACATGGCCATGGGCCCACCGGTCCAGGACGTCTGGCTCCTGCTGCCCGACCGGGCCGACAAGGCCCGGCGCGAGATCGAGCTTTTTTTGCAGGGGTATGAACGGTTCCGGCGATTCGACCGTTCGAGCCTGCGCTGCATCGAGCCGCTGCGCGCGATGCGCATGATCTACTTCCTCGCCTGGTGCAGCAGGCAGGTCGACGACTCCCTGTTCCGCAAGCACTTCCCGGACTGGGGAAGCGATGCCTTCTGGCAGAAGGAGATCAACGATCTGCGTGAGCAACTGGGATTTGTGATGGATGACGGGAATATTGACGGATAAATAAAAATAGAATTTGGGCGTTCCGGCGAAACGCCGGCGCGCCTCCGCCGGGCTCTCGGCCAGCCAAAAGAATTTGAATTTACTAATTATTTAATATTGGAAAGCTCGTTTGCGGCCCGCTGAAACTCCTCATTCGCCTCCTTTGCCTTCTGCCGCAACAGTTTTTCGCGCATCGTTTCCTGGGTTGAGTCTTCGGCGTAGTAGTATTGGAGGTAGAGCTGCGCGGCTTCGGAAAGCAGCTGGATGCCGGCCTTTATCGATGCAACCGGCTTCCTGAAAAAGGGCTCCGGAGCCGACGTTTTTTCAAACTGGGTTTTTATAAACTCCACGCGGCGGCGCGTTTCGCTTGCCCTTCCGACCAGGGTTTCCAGTTCGACCGATTCATCCTTCAGCTCCTTGTTAAGCAGCGAGTTGGCACAGGCGGTTCCCTCGGCGGATAGCTTCCTCAGTTCGGCGATTATCCGGCCCCGATCCGCCGGCGACAGGACGTCGGCGTCGGACCTCCGGGCGGGCTGCCGGTCATCGATTCCTTTTTCCACCAGCTCGGAGGGCATACGGTCATGCCGGAAGCCCTTGTCGAAGAGTGCCCCGGCATGGTTGAAATAGATCACCGTCGTCAGCCCTAAAAGGGCCGTCGCCAGGGCATAGGAGATACCGGTCCGCAGGCGACCATGCGTGTTGATGGCGATCATGAATGCAACGATCGTCAGACCGGTCATGAGAATAATCGGCGTCATATCCGCACGCATATACTTCCCTTAGTCAGTTACCGGCCGATCGTCCGCCGGGAGCATGCCGTCGAATTAAAACGGCAGATTCTCCTCGACGATGGAACCCGGATCCTGCGAGAACGACTCTCCTTCGGATGGGCTTTTGCCCGCGGTCTCCGGAGGACCATACGATTCCTGGCCTCCGCCGTTGCCGTTGCCGCCTCCGGGACCGTTACCCGGGCCGCTTCCCAGGAACTGTATCGTCTGCGCGACGATCTCGGTCCGATATTTTTTGTTGCCGTCCCGGTCATCCCATGACCGGTAGGTGATGCGGCCCTCCACATACGCCGAGCGACCCTTTTTCAGATACTGGTTTACCAGTTCGGCCAGCTTTGCCCATACGACGACGTTGTGCCATTCGGTACGTTCCTGGCGCTGCCCGTTTTTATCGGTCCAGCGCTCGGTGGTCGCCAGTGAAAATGTTGCCGTGGGTTGACCGCTCGGTGTGTAGCGCAATTCGGGATCTTTCCCCAGATTGCCGATGAGTATTACCTTGTTAATGCCTAGCATGCGTCCTCCTCCTGCACGACGTGAATGGTAATTTTTCCGGTTCTCCGGGCGAGTAAAGTCGACACCGGTCCCCCGTTCACGGTATACCCTTTGGAATGGCTCGCCGCGTGACCGGGAGGCGGTTTGTCCGGTAGCCGGAGTAATAGTCGCTATAAAATGACTTTCCTCGCCATACGTGCGCAAGATAAATCATTGCACCGGCGTCTTGCGCGGCCTTTGCAGGGAAGCACGCAGGATCAGAGGTTTAACGTATATTATTGCACTGCATCGCGCCATTGACCCCGGCGGCTATTACCCCATCAAAGGACGCTCTTCGCCATGAACCACAGCCGTGAACTTGCCGAGGCCCTTCTGGCTGCCAGGGAGGCCGGGGAATTGCAGCTTTCGTTCGTGGAAAAGCTTCCTTCGGCCGAGCGTAAGGCGGATGCATCGCCCGTTACCATCGTCGATCGCGCCTGCGAAACCTTGATCCGCGATCGCCTCCTCAAGACGTTCCGGGCGGATGGTTTCCTCGGCGAAGAGACCGAGACCGTGGTCGGCAGCGGTACCCGCCGGTGGATCGTCGACCCGCTCGACGGCACCCGTCCCTACCTGCGCGGAATTCCGACGCACAGCGTCCTCATTGCGCTCGAGGAAGAGGGAAAACCGGTCGTGGGCGTCATCCATCTGCCGGCTATGAACATCACCTGCTGGGCGACTCTGGGGAATGGCGCCTATATGAACGGGAAGCCGATCCGGGTGTCGGCGGTATCCACGCTCGATGCCGCGACCGGTGCCGCGCTCGGGTTCCGTGAGAGGGCCGATTCCCGGGAAGGCAAGGTACTCCTCTCGCTCATGCGGGACTGGGACTATGCCTACGGTTTCATGGATGCCTACACCTATGTCTGTGTGGCTTCGGGGAAGCTCGACCTTGCGGTGAACCTCCTCGATAAGCCGTGGGACTGCGCGAGCGCGGCGTGCATCGTGGCGGAAGCGGGCGGCACTTTCTCCGATATCAGGGGAGAGCGGTCGGTGCATAACGGCTCGATTGTCCTCTCCAACGGCCTTCTTCACGAGGAGACGCTTCGCTATTTTTCCGGGGCAGACCTGCCGGAAGCGTGATTATGGGGCAGCGGGGAACGTATTTTAAAGTCAAAAAGTAAGTCCCTGCGGGGCAACGGAGGAGGAGTCTTGACGCCGAACATCGATCGTCGATCAGAACAGGCAGGCATTCTCAGGTTCGGGCGGGAGATGACCTCCGCGCTCGTGATGGCGCTCATATTCATCGTTTACGTCATCCAGGCGTTTAAAATACCGACCGGCTCCATGGAAGACAGCCTGCTCGTGGGCGATTTCCTGCTCGGGCTCAAGTTCATCTACGGAGCGCCGGTGCTGCCGTTTTCCTACAGCAAATTTCCCGGTATCACGAATCCCAAGCCGGGCGACATCATTATTTTCAAATTTCCCGGTTCCGAGAAGAAGGACTTCATCAAGCGCTGCGTGGCCGGGCCGGGCCAGACCGTCGAAACGCACGGCCGGCAGCTCCTGATCGACGGTCATGAGTTCGTCCTGCCGCCCCACGGGAAGTTCATCTACGACGCCCGGCTCGATCCGCGCATCACGGAGTTCAAGCCGCTTCGCATACCGAAGAAGGGCGATATCATTCGCCCCGCCGATCTCGAACTGCGGGAGTTCGTCTTTTTCCGGAGCCTGGTCCACCAGGAAAACCCCACGAAGAACGTGACCATCGACTACCAGCTCTATGTCAATGACTCCATGGCGGACCTGCGGCAGATTTCGATGGAAGATCCGTTCTCCCGGCAGGAGTACAGCGTTACCTTCAGCAGCATAAAGCCGCGCATCGATTCCGACGACTGGACGCGGATCGATAACAATATCACGCAGATCAAAAACGCCTTTCCCGGCCAGAAAGTGGAGGTCCGGAAGATTCTCCGGATCGACGGCGCCGCGGTGAACGAGTACAAAGTCAAGTACGACAACTATTTCATGATGGGCGACAACCGGGATAACTCCATGGATTCGCGCTACTGGGGCTACCTGGACCGGAATTTCATCAAGGCCAAGGCGTTCATACTCTACTTCTCGCTCGATAACGACGTCCCGTGGATTGAGCTGCCCATGAAGATCCGCTGGAACCGCATAGGAAAGCTCATCCGATCGTGGGACGGGCTGCATCCGCCGAGCTATTACCGGTAAGAAACCCCTGAAAATCGGTCTCGTCCTTCGATTTTTCGCCATACCCCTTACTCCCCTCTCCACGAGTGGCGAGGGGAAGGCGCACAGCGACAGCGGTGAGGCGAGTGCGGGGAAGGGTGCGACGACTGAGGTTGAGAGTTCCCCTATGAATAAATCGATTCCGTTTTATCTTTCGGCAACGCTCTGCCTTCTCCTCGCCTGCGCGCATCAGTTGACGCCCACCGGCGGTCCCGAGGACCATACCGGTCCCCTCGTACTGTCGTCGATCCCGCTCCCGGGCACGACCCGCGTGCCCCGCACCTGCCGGATCACCCTCACCATGTCCAAGTGGATTGCGCCGGCATCGGCATTGAGATGCGCCTCCATCCAGCCGCCGCCTGCGCAGGGTTTTACCGTGTACGCCTATGCACGGAAGATCGAGATCGTGCCGCGCAGGCCGCTGGCCGATTCAACCACCTACCACGTGGTCATTACGTCGGCCCTGCAGGATCTTCACGGTAATTCGCTCACGAACGCCTATTCACTGGTCTTCTCGACCGGCGGCACGCTTGACAGTGGCCGCATTGCCGGCTGCGTGATCGACTCCGCGTCCCGGCCGTTCCAGGCCATCGTCGGACTCTATTCCACCCGGCGCGCGGCCAATGCCGATACGATCGTTTTCGGCTCCCCCGATTATCTCACCCAGTCCGACAGCTCCGGTTTCTTTTCCTTTCTGAACATTCGCCGGGATGTCTACCGCCTCGTCGCCTTTATGGACCAGAACAACAACCGCAGGCTCGATCCGGGAGTGGAACGCGCCTTTGCGCCCCTGAATCGGGACTTGACAGTAACCACCCAGCCGGATACCGTTTCGCTCTATCCGGCGGCAACCGATACCGCCGCACCGCGACTGGTGTCGGTAAAGGCACTTTCGCCCCGGCTCATCCTGTGCAAGTGGAGTGCGCCGTTCGATTCGCTGCGCTTCTCGGAACCGGGCTGGGTGCTCGAACGGTCCGACAAAAAAGGGAGCGCTCCGGCGGCGGCCGACCGGTACTGGCTCGTCGGTGATCCAACCCGGATGATCCTCGCCCTTAACGACACCCTGACGCTTGCCGCCTATCGCCTCATCTACCGGTTTACACGGCAAACGGGGGGCGGATCGGCGGCCATTACCGATACGATACGCTGCAACGGCTCCGCGACGCCCGATACCGTGCGCCCCGCCTTCCTGTCCGCCTCGCCGACGGGCGGCCTCTCCATCAGATCGAAGCTGCGCCTGGCATTTTCAAAACCCGTGACCCTTTCCGCGCCGCTCTTCCTCACCGATACCCTGCATCATGAGACCGAGCTTCAGGTCGCGGCGGGATATACCGACACGGTGGTGCTGAGTCCCGTCAATCACCTCCGGCCCGGCATGCGCTATCGCCTCACGTTGCTGCTTGCCGGCGGTCACGACCCCGTCGGAAACACCCTCCGGCCGCGCGACAGCACCTCGGCGGACACCGCCGCCGCGATCGCCTTTTTTACCATGGATGCGGACAGCCTGGCGACCGCCCTGCGCGGTTGCGCGCCCTGCCTTCAGCGCGCCCCCCTGCGGAAGTGGCGCTTTCTCCCGCTCTCCGGCGGCGCCCCGACCCTGAGTGCGGACAGCGGCGGCTGTTTCCATTTCGACTCCCTTCCCGCGGGCAGGGGGCTCGTCGAATACTTTACCGATGTAAACGGCAACGATAAACCCGACGCAGGACGGCTCTATCCCTTCTCCGCACCGGAGCCCTTCAGCATCATGTCCGACACGGTCGAGGCGCGCGCGCGCTGGGAGGTCGAGGGCCTGACTTTTACGAAACCCTGCGCGGGGTGCGCGCCGCGGCCCGTGAAGCCGGACACGACCGGCGCGGGGAAGAAGGCGAAGAAGTCGCCGCCGAAACTATAAATGCAATCGCAAAACAATTTCGGCAAAAAGGATATAGTCGGGGGCGATGGCGGATCGGAATTCGGGGGCGGGGAGGGGCGCCGGGGTCAGTCGAAAAGACCGATTACCTTTTTCAAAGCGATCTCCTCTTCCCTTCCTTCAACGACGATTTCGATCTCGCTTCCGGATTCGGCGTCAAGGAGAAGAAGTTCGAGGATCGAACGGGCATTTGCATTCCTGCGTCCTTTCGAGATGGTGACCGTACTGTCCATGCCGAGGCATGCCTTGACTATTCGTGTGGCGGGCCGCAGATGAAGACCGTGGGCATCGCGAATAATGATTTTTTTTCGAAGCATTCTTACTCTTTTTCTCCGACGTTCCGGAGGGCTGGAACTGCCCTTTGCTTCCCCTTCGGGGTGGCGGGAAAGCACCCTTCCTTCTTTTACGTTAGACCGGACAGGCGGTCCGGTTGTTTCATGCAGCCGTTTCCCGGCCATTAACCCCCGGTGTTACCTTTCCCCGCCCGGTCCTGCATAAGGTTGCCCCATCAACCAATTTCATGTATTTTTTTATGGCGATGTCTATGCTGCAATTCGAGGAGTACCAGAAATTAACGGTAACGAAGATCAGGCGGATGCTGCGGTGTTTCACCGAACTCATCAACCGCCGGCTGGTGCTCGATAAAGCGGGCATTGCCTACGAGCAGTTCCCCTTATTGATCGTTACCATTCAGTGTGCCGGCAGCTCGATGCAGGAGATAGCCCGGATAACCAACCAGGATAAAGCCGGTATCCTGCGCGGGCTGCGCGCCCTGGCGATGCGCGGCCTGATCGAGTTCAAAGGCGACCCCGACGATCGGCGAAAGCGGCTGGTATTCCCGACGCGGAAGGCTCGCCGGCTTGCCGCAAAAATCATGAATAAGGTCGAGGTGTTTGAGCGAGAGCTCTTTCAGGGGATTCCCGCCCGTGAGCTGAATGCATTTTTCAGCGTCGCCGGGCAATTGACAGACAGATGCATTGACCGCGGAGCAACGAACGTCCGCCGCTATATTTTAAAAAGGGGATAATGCGTTTTTTTTCATTAAAGGTTGATAGGTCATCTTTATAGAACCGGTATTTTCTCTTGTCGTCGATTCCTGCCTCTGCAGCTTCGGCAGTTCCACGATGCTGACCGTCGCTCTTCGACCGCCGTTTCAGTTCAGTATAAAAGTCATCCTATGCGCACCCGCTTCATAAAATCCGTTCCGTCACTGCATCACGAGCACCCGTCGTACAAATGGTGGGTGCTGGTCAATATCATCATCGGGACGTTTATCACCGCGCTGAGTACGACCACCGTCAATGCGGCGCTGCCGAAAATGATCGCTTCCCTGGGAACCACCGTCGATGAGGCGCAGTGGATCGTCACCGGGTACATGTTGTCATTCGCAATAATGATGCCGACCTCGGGCTGGCTCGCCGACCGGTTCGGATTCAAGCGCACGTATGCGGCCGGGCTGGCCGTTTTTACCCTGTTTTCCCTTCTCTGCGCCCTATCGGGGGATGAAAAATTCCTCGTTCTCATGCGTATCGGCCAGGGCGTCGGCGGGGGGCTGCTCCAGCCGCTCGGCATGGCGATCGTCATGCGGGAGTTCCCCGCGCGTCAGCGGGGGTTTGCCCTGGGATTATGGACGGCCGCCGCCTCGGCGGCCGTCACGCTGGGCCCGCTGCTCGGCGGCATCCTGTCGGATGACCTCGACTGGCACCTGATATTCACCATAAATATCCCCATCGGCGTCATCTGCCTGTTTGCCACCTGGGTGATCCAGCGCGAGTACAAAAAGGAGCAGCCGCACCCGTTCGATCTGGGCGGATTTATCGCGTTGTCGACATTTATCAGCTTTCTTCTCATCGCTTTCAGCAGCGGAAACGCCCGGTGGAATACCGGCGGATGGACATCGGATTTCATGATGGTCTGCTACCTGTTTTCGCTCCTGGGATTTATTGCCTTCATCCTGGTCGAATTGAATGTCGCACATCCCCTCGTTGCCATCCGGCTCCTTGCCGGCTATAATTTCGGACTGGCGAACAGTGTCCTGTTTATTTTCGGCATCGGGCAGTTCGGCGGTTCGTTTTTTCTGCCGCTGTACCTGCAGGATTCATTGGGCTATACCGCCCTGCAATCGGGCCTGGCGTTCCTGCCGATGGGAATCATGCAGGCCGCCTGCGGCGCCGGCGCCGGGTATTTTTATGGTAAGGTCAATCCTAAAATCCCGGTCGTTATCGGCATCATGCTCCTCGCCGGCAGTTTCTTTCTTAATTCGAGGCTGTCCGTTTTTTCCCAGCACAGCCAGATCATGCCGCAGATGTATCTGCGGGGCATCGCCATGGGCATTCTCTTCGCTCCGCTGACCACCATCGCCTTCGCCGGAATGGCCGCAAAGAATATGGCGCAGGCTTCGGGGCTGAGCAACGTGATCCGACAGCTTGGCGGAAGCTTCGGCGTTGCGATGCTCCAGGCTCTCCTGACGGAACGTGTCGCCTATCATACGGCAATCGTTGCCGGCGCCGTCGACGGTTCATCAATCGCTTTCAGGAGGTGCCTCTCCCTGCTGCGGACGCATGCGGTTCACGATGCCGGCTCCTGTATGCAGAGTGCCGCGACGCAGAGTGCGGCGATCTTCTCCTCCTACTTCGGTCGCCAGATGTTTGTCTGGGGAATCGACGACGTATTTTTTGCATGCACCCTCAGCACGGTCGCCTGCATCCTGCCGATTCTCATTTTACGGGTAAAAAATGAATAGGGAGAGCGTCGAAGCGTGAACGATCATAAGGTCGATTCAAAGCAATCGTGGCAGGCAACCCTGTGGATCTGCTTCGCCGCGCAGATCTGTTCCGCGGTGAGCTACTCCACCATACTTCCCTTTCTCCCGCTCTACCTTCGCCACCTTCCGACATCATCCCGCTGGAGCATCACGACGCTTTCGGGGATGGTGTATTCGGCGCAGGCATTCACCATGATGTTCGCCTCGCCGTTCTGGGGTGCGCTTGCGGACCGGTACGGGCGGAAGCCCATGGTCGTCCGTGCAATGCTCGGGGGCGGCATTTCAATCCTGCTCATGGGTTTTGTGGCCACCGCCGGGCAGCTCATTTTTTTGAGCGGCGTGCAGGGCCTGTTCAGCGGCGTCATTTCGGCGGTCACCGCCCTTGTCGTGTCGAAAGTGCCTCGCGACAAAACGGGCTACGCCATGGGAATCATCCAGCTCGGGCTCTGGGGCGGGGTGGCGCTCGGGCCGCTGCTCGGCGGCTTAGTAACGGACCTCTTCGGTTTCCGCATGACGTTTATCGCCACCGCGCTCCTGCTGTGTGCATCCGGGGCCTCGATCTGGATCGCCATTGACGAATCATTTACGCCCGCCGGCCGGCATGCCTCCGGAAAGCAATCGTTTTTCCGGAACTGGGCCCGCATAGTATCGTATCCCGGCCTGGCGGCGACGTTCATAATTCGATTTCTGGTCAGCGTCGGCCGCACCGCGCTGTCGCCGGTACTCCCGCTCTTCGTGCAGGCGCTGCGGCCCGGCAACCCGCATACCGCCGGCTATACCGGCCTGGTCCTCGGACTCTCCTCGGCGGCAAGCACCATCGCCGCGGTCTATCTCGGTAGGCTCGGCGACCGGGTCGGCCACCACCGCGTCGCGCTCTATTCGGGAATCGTCACCGCACTTTTTTTCTTTCCCCAGACGTTTATCGAAAGGCCCTGGCAGCTCCTGGTACTCTATACTATTACCGGGGCGGGCATCGGCGGTCTGACGCCCTCCCTGAGCGCGCTCCTGGCCCGGCTCTCGAAGCCCTCCGATGCGGGCAGCGTGTACGGCATCGACAATTCGATCACCGCCGGCGGTCGGGCCGGGGCGCCGCTCATCGCCGCGCTCGTCGCCGCGTGGTTCGGGATGCGCTGGGTTTTCGCCGCGACGGGCCTGGTCTTCGTTGCGGCAACGGTCATGGTCGCGGTGTGTCTGTCCGCCGAGGCGATGGGACGGCGGGAGGGGGAGGCGGCGGAGGTTATCGAGCTGGAAATTGCGGCGGGGGAACAGGAGTAGGAAGGAATATTAATAACAAAGCCTTACTGTACAGGTGGCTTTTGTAAAAGTCAAATTCATTTTTGGATGGCCGAGCCGGGTCACCCCCCGCGATGGGGGGGCTACCCATGAAAAACCCTGAAGCGCCAAATGTTTTTGCTGCCAAGAAGCGGTGTCCCCACCTGAGCAGTAATGCTTTTATTGAATATCTTTTGCAGTATTTATTAAAAAAATAACTGTCCCGCCGAGAGGCTGAGGATTATTATCGTCGATGGTTTTTTCCGACACAGGGGGGTATCGGAATCCCGGCCCGCTTTTTGCTTCTCACTTAATTGTTTACGGAATTTTAACAACCCCGCGTAAAATCCATCGATCCCTGCAAGGAGGCAAGTATGGGGCATGGTCAAAAAAATATCCTCGTCGTTCTTGCAACAGGCGCCTTCCTCACCCCGCTCGCCGCCTCCTCCCCGTGGAAGATCGATGCCACCGGCAATCTCGGTGCCGTGGTCAACTCCTACAGCGACAGCTGGGTGGGCGGCAACTCCGGCTCATTCACCTGGAGCGCGCAGTTTCTCGGAATTGCGGATAAGCAGTTCTCGAACTGGCTCAATACCCAGACGACGCTCAAGCTCCAGTACGGCCAGACCGAGGTGCAGAACAATGTAAGCCATATCTGGAGCCTGCCGCAGAAGTCGGTGGACCTCATCGACGGCCAGGAGCTGCTACGGTTTACCTGCGGCTGGTGGGCCGATCCCTTCGCGAGTGTCCGCCTGATCTCTCAGTTCAAGGATCAGAGCGATACGCTTCTTACCCGGTACATCAACCCGATCAACATTACCGAGGCGATCGGCATGGATAAGACGCTGCGGAAGACACCGACCCTCACCTGGTCGACCCGCGCCGGCCTTGCCATGCAGCAGTACATAAACCAGGATGTTCTCGTCGACACCGCAACCGGTCGCCGGAGTACCCAGACCGCCAATGACGGCGGCGTGGAAGTCGATATGCACGTGAACGCCTCGAATGCGAAAAAGTGGGCTTCGCTTCTCAGCGACTTGAGGGTTTACGAGGCGATAGTCAGCACGCAGGAGGGACAGACCACCGGGCCGGCCGGCAACGGCGACTGGCGCATCCCCCGGGTCGACTGGGAGAACACGGCAAGCCTCACCTTTGCCAAATACCTCATGCTTAATATGTCGGTCTTCCTGGTATATACCACCCAGCAGAGCCGGGAGCTGCAGGTACAGGAGACGTTGTCGGCGGGGCTGACGTATACTTTTTCAAAAAATAAAACCGCGGATACGGCAGTTAAAAACCGGTGAGGTCTATCGCACAGATGGCAATGATTCCCCAGAATGCCGTTTTTTTCAGGAGATTCATTGCGCCACGACGGCTTTCAGGAAGAGTTTATTCCGCAGCTTTGCCGCCACCTTCGGCGCAATGCGGATAACGCCGGTCCGCACCTGGTCCGGGGTCCGCACTCCCTTTTTCTCATTCTTCGGAGCGGCGCCCTGCACCGCCTCGTCGTCGCTCACCGTCGCCTTCTCGCGGTCGTCAAAAACCACGGTTGCCGACGCGCAGTCGACCATGACGAAGCGAACCGTCACCTCGGTCGTGCGGCTGTCGATGGCACGGGTTGACTTTGTCGGGACGAAGTCGCCCTCCCGGTTGAGTTTGACGAAGCTGCCGACCTCCAGTTTTTTTTCATGCGTCACGGCGCCGATCTCGCAGGGAGTCACCAGGTATCGGTACTGACCGCCGGTATCGATCCTTTTAAAAAGACCGTTGCTGAGGTCGCCCGCGCCGATTTCACGCACCCTGCCGCGGCGTGCAAGGAGCGCTTCGATTTTCTTTGCCGCGGTATCGAAAGCGGCCGGCGGATAGTTTCCCGAAAGCGGGTAGCGCTGGTAGAGAAAAATGAGCGGGCCGGGAGGAAGCGGACCGCCGCGGTGAGGCAATGCATTGATCTCCCGGAGACGGGCCGGTTTGACCGCCGCCGGTCGGGCGGACGAATCGGGTCGTTCGAACGAAGCGGCGGCAACGACGAGTGCGGCGAGGACCGCCGCCGCCAGACGGTGGCCGGAATACCCCGGTGAAATGGTGCGAATGATCACGCGGTGCACGCCTCAGGAGAGCCTCTGCACCTCGTTTTTATCGTGCCTCACCGGCCTGGCAAGGGCCATCATCGCCATGCCGTTTTTAAACAAGGTCACCATGCCGGTCGATTCCGAGACCACGATCGAGAGCGCATTGGTACAGGCCGTTATGCCCGCCGCCGCGGCATGACGGGCGCCGAAGCCGCTGGGAATCTGGACCGCGTCGTCAACCGCCGCCGGCAGCAGGTAGCTTCCGGCCGACACCACGATGCCGTCGCCGGTAATGATGAAGGCGCCGTCGATCGCGCAGAACTCCTTGACCGTTTCGGCAAGGCTCGGGTCGAGGATATTGCGCTCCGCTTCACTGTACCCGCGGAACGGGTTGATGATGAGCTGCCGGACGTGGGCGGTGACCGAATTGGTGTCGCCGACGACGAAGATGGTCCCGATCGGTTTCCCTTCACGTCCCTCCACGGCGATCTCCCCGGCAATCGCGATGAGCCGTTCGAGCACCTCGGGTTTGACATCCGGCGGCACGAGATTCTGCGTGGTGGCAAAAAAGAAATCGTACTCCTTTTCGACGTCGATGACCACGATGGTATCGAAAGCATCGTTGTTGGGCTTTCCGGAAATACACACCACGTCGTCGCCGCGGCTGATCAGCCCTCTGGTCAATCCAAGCAGGATGCCGATTTTGATCTGGTCGATCCGCGAGGCGGGGATCGCCGGCACCTGCAGGAACCCCTTGATCCGGCGGTCGGACTTCGGATCGAAGCGCGTCCGGTTACTGGACACGACAATGAGCTTCGCCGTTGTCTTGATCTGATCGAGAAAGTCGTTCTCCCGTACGGCATCCGCAAATACCATGATTGCGCAGGCGTTGATCTCCCGGGCGAGATTCAGGGCGGTTCGCAGGATCGGCACGGTGTCCCGGCGCTGGCGGCGGGTATCCCGCTCGGAACCGGCGCCTCCTTTTTTCAGCGACTTTAAAATCGCCCGGATATCGACCTTCTCCTCGGGCAGGAGCAGCGCCTCGCGGACGGCGTCCGATTTGAAAAAATCGGCCATTTCGGAAAGAAGTTGGATCTGGCGGGCATTATCCGCATCGTCCCGTGAAACGAGAAGTACGATAATATGCGCGAGCGCTCCCCGTGCGGCATTGTATTCGATGCCGGTTTTGCTGCGCCCGACCACGACGGCGAACTCCTCCTTGATCGCCACCCTGGCTTGCGGCAGGGCGAGCCCCTGGCCGATGAAGGTGGAAGCCGCCTCCTCGCGCCGCAGGATTTCGTCGATGACGTTTTTCGGTTTCCTTATATCGGTAGCTTTGCAGAAGGCGGCGACGAGTTCCCGCAGGGCTTCCACTTTGTCGTCGCTCTCGAGGTCGACGACGGTCGGAATGGCAATGTACTGTTCGAACACCATAGGGCCTCCCTGGAACCGCTGGTTACCGTTTTACCGTATCGATGATCGGCGCGGCATAGTAGCCGACGATCGTTTTTTTTCTGATGGCAATGGTCCCGTTCTTAACCGTAATGGCCTTGAGGCGAAGCAGTTGCCGTTGCCCCTCGGCGATAATGGCGTCGGGTGACTGGAATTTGTCGAGCGATTTCATATTCCTGCCCGCGCTACGTAAAGCATCGAGCGGGCGAGGCACCCGTTTTACCGCCTCGTCCTGCGGGAGCGGGCCGGTCTCGTTCAGGAGAAATGCAAGAATATGCATCGGCAGAATGCGGTAGAGGGCGCAGAAACGCTGCTGCATGATCTCCGCGAGCTTCTGCATGGAGGCGCGATGTTCGAAAAATGAGTCGCCGCGGCTTCCCGGGGTCCGGTTTCCTTCGATATCAACCGCGGCGCGGACCGAAAGCGGCTCACCGTAGTCGATATAGACCGCGCCGTACCGCCTCTTGAACCGTCGCCCGAAAAAGAAAGGCGCGAAGGCAAGAAAATCGGCGCCGAAATAAAGAATAGTGCCCAGGACCCGCTTCAAAAAAGGCTGGGTCCGTCGGCGGAGTTTTTTCCCGGCAAGGAGCATATCGAACCAGGGCACATCGGGGGGGCATTCATAGGAGATCGCCATGGGCAGCAGAAAAACGTCCTCCCCGGCACACTGCGATTGCATGAGAACCGCCGCGCCGAGAACACCGTTTTTCACCTCGAGCATGGAGCCCGAATAGCTGCGCCCCCCCTCCGGGAAGACGATAACCGCCTCCCGCTGCGCCATCATGGCAACGACCTGGTTGCAGAGGTTTTTCACATAGTTTCGTTCGAAGGCGATCTCCCGTGCCACCGTGAAGGCGCCGAACTCGCGGAACCGGACTCCGATCCAGGGAAGTTTGGTAAGGTTATCGCCCGCCGCGAAGCGCATATGCTTGAAGCCCCGGAAAAACATATTATGGCCGATCAGGAAATAATCGACATGCGATCGGTGCGTACAGACCACCATGTGGGGATGTCGCTGCAATGCCGGGGCATCGATCGGCGGGCCTTCGACGATAAGGTCGGTGAAGGCGCTCCTCAGGAAGCGGTCGACGCTGCCGGATATGTCTATGATTCTCTGATGATGGGTCTTCATTCTATCATCGATGGCGCCGTGTCCATAGGCCGCCCGGCCTGCGCCGCTCCTTTTACCGTAGGGTATCCACCTAAAATACTCGGTAGGAATGCCCCAATTCCCCCTTTAAAAGAGGAGGTGCGGGTACGATGCCGGGGAATTTGACCAAGGCGATTAAAAAAATACCGATTCGAGGAAACCGATCGACTTCAACTCGGTTCGGATTTCAAGATGAAACCGGCAGTAATCGGCGAGGAGGCGCGTCAGCCGCAAACGCGTCGCTTCCGGAAGCGTGTCGGCGTGCCGATCGATCTCCGGCGGGGTGCCGGACAGGAGGAATGAGATCACCGATCCCGGCATGAATGTCGCTGCCGACGCGCGGGCACAGGTTCCACAGAGGAGCCCGCCGCGCTCGATCGCGAGCGCCCCCCCCTCCTTAGCAATGGCGGTGCTGCCGCAGAGGACGCACTCCCGCAGGTTGAGCATGAATCCAAGATGCTGCGCCCACCCGACAAAGAATCGCCACAGCTCATGCACGGGAAGAGTCGCGGCATCCGCCGCTTCGAGCCGGTCGAGAAATCCGCAGGCGAAATCGAACAGTTCGGTATGGGTCTCGGGAGCGGTAACCGATTTGAGGATGAGTTCGAACGCGGCATCACGCAGGGCAAGTTTTCCCAGGTCGGCCCGGACGGAGGGGTAATACTTTGCAACTGAAATCTGCCCGACGGTATGAAGGTCGCGATTCGGTTTCACATAGAGCATAAGCTCGACGAGCAGACCGCGTTCGAGCACGAGAGCGGCCTGCGGGGAGCGCCGGATGCCCTTTGCAATGGCGCTCGCCCGGCCGAGGCTGCGGGTCAGGAGGACGGCGATGGAACTTGTCTCCCGGAAGGGAGTGATCGAAAGGACGATTGCGGAAGTTTTTTCAATGCTCATGAGGGGGAGGGGGGCTTCGGCCCGCCGCGAAAAATCTGCAGCCAGTTTCTGCTCCGGGTGAGCCGGACGGGCTCTTCCGCCCTGTTCCCGTCGCCGGCGCCGAGCACCCCGCCCGATACGACCAGTTTAAAGGCGTATTCGACCGGGATATCCATGGTGATGAGTTCATCTTCGGGTGCATAAAAGAGAAACCCGGTCGTGGGGTTCGGGGCATTGGGGACAAATACCGCAATGAGCTTTTTCCCGATTTTCGCCGAAAACTGCTGATTGTCTTCCGAGGTCACGAAGCCGATCACGTAACAGTTATCGTGCGGGTATTTCAAGAGTACCACCCGCTCGAACAATTTCTTTTTGTCCAGGGTTACCGTATCGACGATCTGTTTGATGATCAGGTATAACTTGTTAAGAATCGGGATGCTGACGATGACCGCGTTGCCGGTGGCGATGATTTTCCGGCCGAACCAGTTTTTTGCGGCAAGGCCGACGAGGTAGACAATGAGGAGCGAAACGAAGAGACCCGCGAACGGAGGCCAGCGAAGGCCGAGCGCGCCGGGCAGCGCCTTGTCGGCCCATTCGAAGAGCCGCCACAGGATGAACACCGACAGGACGATCGGGATTAGAATGAAAATCCCGGCAAACACGGTTCGACGGATCTCCCGGAAAAAGCGCTTTATAAGGGACGGTTCCTCGTTCATTGCCGTTTCTCAATGAATTTGTAAATTTTTTCGTCCGGCCGCGCCATGCCGAGCTTTTCCCGCGCGATGCGTTCGATATAGGCGGTATCATTGGTTAAGCTGGCGATCTCCTGGCGCAGGGAATCGATGGTCCGCCGGCTCTGCCGGATCTCCGCGCTTTTGGCTTTTTCTTCGCGGTAAAGATAATAGATCCCCTGCTTCCCGAAGAAAAAGAACCCCGCCCCGGAGAGCAGCGCCGCGATCATACCCCATCCGATTACTTTTTTTGCTCCCATCGGCGTGGACCGTACCTCGTGTAAAGGTTAAACCCGTATATAAAGCTGGCCGCTCAGTTGCCTGACGAGCCCCTTGAGCTCCAGCATGAGCAGTGCGTCGAAAAGCTGCATGACCGGCCTGCCGGCCAGGGCCGACAGTTCGTCCATGCGACGGGGGGTCTCGGAGAGCGTTTCGTAAATGTTTCGTTCGCTTTCCGAAAGGAGCGAAAGCTGGATACCCTCCCCGGCGGCGGGAGGCGTTTCGCCGCCGGGCTTTCCGGCAGGCCGGTGACTGCCGAAAAGCGCAAGCGCATCCGCTATCTCGCGGCCGCTTCGTGCGGGGATCGCCCCCTCCCTGATCAGATTGAACGGTCCGGCGCTCAAGGGCGAGGTAATGGGACCCGGGACCGCGAATACGTCGCGTCCCTGCGCCAAAGCATAGGAAGCGGTGATGAGCCCGCCGCTTTTCTCGCCCCCCTCCACGACCAGGACCCCGGCCGCGAGTCCGCTGATGATCCGGTTGCGTCGCGGGAAATTGAACGGCTCCGGCCTGGTCCCCATGGGAAATTCGGAGATGAGGATCCCGGTTTCGCCGATGCGCCGCGCCAGGGCGGCGTTCTCGGCCGGGTAGGGGATATCGATGCCGCACCCGAGCACCGCGATGGTCCGTCCCCCCCTTTCCAGGCAGGTTTCATGGGCGATCGTATCGATGCCCCGCGCGAGGCCGCTTGCGATGACCAGCCCCTGTCCGACGAGTTCCTGCGTGAGCGAGCGGGTCACGGTCTTGCCGTAAACCGTCGGCGAGCGCGTGCCGACCACGGCAATGCAGGGAAGCGTGAACGCCGAGACATCGCCGCGCACGAACAGAACCGGCGGCGGCGCAAAGATCTCCCTGAGGTACGGGGGATACCGCTCCGAGGCGAGCGTGAAAATCTGCACGCCCTCCTTTTCAGCCCGCGCCGCCTGTGCCTCCGCAACGGCCGTGAGCTCTTTGCCGAACAGACCGGCAATGCATGATGCCGGGACGATGCCGTCACGCCGCAACTCGTCGGGCGGGCGGCGGAACACCTCCTCCGCCGAACCGTAGAAATCGATAAGCTGCTTGATCCGGACCGGCCCCAATCCCTTGACGGAATTCAACGCGATCCATTCGATGCTGGACATGGCGACGCTCTCCATTAAACGGCACGGGGTAGCGGTTTTCAGGTTAAAATAGTTCATGACGTCCGCCCCGGCGGCGGGGGATGAACTATTTTTGACATCATGCCATCCGTATATTTCCAGACCTTCGGCTGCCAGATGAATTCCGCCGATTCGGATTCCCTGCTGCTCGCTCTTGCAAACCGCGGATGGCGGCAAGCCCCCTCCCCCGAAGATGCCGCCCTCATTATCGTCAACACCTGCAGCGTCCGGGAGCATGCCGAAACCCGGGCCCGGGCGCGAATCGCCGAATTTGCCGCGGTAAAGAGGCGGCTGCCCGGTCGGCGGCTGTGGGTCATCGGCTGCATGGCCGAGCGGCTTGGTGCGCGGCTGCGGGAGTCGATGCCGGTCGTGGATGCGGTGATCGGCGCGCCCGAGCTTGCGGATCCGGAAGCGGTGCTCGATCGCCACCTCGGTGACGATCCGAGGGAGGATCCTTCACCGATCGAGCCGAAG
Source organism: uncultured Fibrobacteraceae bacterium (assembly GCA_964651515.1). Lineage (GTDB taxonomy): Bacteria > Fibrobacterota > Chitinivibrionia > Chitinivibrionales > Chitinispirillaceae > BOG-1184. The sequence goes on along the minus strand of CAZYYB010000006.1, from coordinate 21,793 downwards.
GTAAGCGAATTCGTGCCGGTCATGCGCGGCTGCAACAACTTCTGCGCCTACTGCATCGTCCCGTTCGTCCGCGGACGTGAAGCTTCGGAAAAGGCGGAAACCATCGTTGCCGCGCTGTCCGCCCGCGTGGCGAGGGGCGTCCGCGAGGTGACGCTTCTCGGCCAGAATGTCAATTCATACCGCGACGGCGGCATCGACTTTCCCGCGCTGCTTCGGGGCGTCGCCTCGATCGACGGCCTCTCCCGCATCCGTTTCCTTACCTCGCATCCAAAGGACTGCACCGAAGAGCTGATCCGCGCCATGGCGGAGAACGCGAAGATCTGCCGCCATATCCACCTTCCGGTACAGGCGGGCTCGGACCGCATCCTGACGCTCATGAACCGGAAGTATACCGCGGACCGCTACCGGTCGCTTCTCGCCATGATCCGCCGCCTGCTGCCCGATGCCGATATCACGACCGACCTCATGGTGGGTTTCCCTTCGGAAACCGAAGACGAGTTCGCCGCCACGCTCGCGCTTGTCGAGGAGGCCCGGTTTACCACGGCGTTCATGTTCGCCTATTCCGTCCGCGAAGGGACGGCCGCGGCACGGCTCAGGGACGATCTCCCCCGCGAGGTAAAAATCGAACGGCTGAACCGCCTCATCGCGCTCCAGACCGCGATAACCCGCGACGGGTACGAAAGCATGGTGGGACGCACCGCCGAGGTCATGGTGTACGGCCCGGTCGAGAAACGGGGCGAACCCTATCTGAGAGGTCAGGACCGGGGATGCAAGCGTGTTCTCGTCGCGCGGTGTGCCGCCTCGCCGGGAACCGTTCTATCGGCGCGGATTCTGCGATCGAGCGGCATGACACTCGTTGCCGAAAGGGAGTGACGCTATGCGAACGGCCGGCTGGCTTATACTGCTTGTCATTATGGTTTTCCTGGCGACGACGCTCACGCTCACCTTCATGCAACCCGCCTTCACCACGGCGGTAAGCGTGAGCATCCTCTTCTTCCATACTCGCTCCTTCCCCGTATACCTCTATGTCCTTGCCGCGCTTATCGCCGGGGTGTGCATCGGTTTTTTCCCCGTGTTTTTTCTGTTTATCCAGGCAACCCGGCTGGCTTCCCGGAGGAGGAAGCGGATCGGCGAGCTCGAAGGAGCGCTCGAAAGCGCCGAAAAAAAGGCGGCGGCGGAGGAGGCGATACGCTCGCTTTCCGAACATAGCACCCATGGCCGTCTGCAGGATCGGGGTTAACCGATGCTTCTCCGGGTTCTTCACGGTCCGCGGTTACGCCGGTCCAGCTTCCGGCTCGATCCGCCGGTTTTATTCGCTGCGGCCGTTTTCGCCGTAGCGACCCCGGCGGTCGTTTCCCCCGGTCCCGCGCAGGACCTGTCCGATACGATTCTCCGCTCCCCCTGCTCCACACAGGCGCGCCTGTTCGAAAAAATGGCCGATGATGTGACGCTGCCGGATGCGATTATTGCGGCAGCCTGCCGCCGGCGGGCGGATATCGCTTTCGCGTCGGAAAACTATACCACCGCCTGCCGGTATTACAAACGCGCAGCCGCCTTCGACGATGCGCCGGGCAAATGCTGCATCCTTGCCGCCCGTGCGGCCGGTGCGGCGGGGGACCGGGCGGCCGAGAACGGCTTGTTGCAATCGGTCGCCGACGACGGGGAGGGTGATGCGCGCAACGAAGCGCGGGTGGCGCTTGCCGGGGAGGCGATACGGCGGGACGACTACCGCGGCGCGCTCTCGCTCCTGCGAAAAGTTCCGTTTACCGCTCCGGATAAAAGCTTTGAGGTACCCGCTCTCCTTGCCCGGCTGGTCTGCGGACGCAAACTGGGGATGACGGATTCGCTGCAGGCGTTCGAATCGCCGCTCCGGCCCTATGCCGGAACCATGCTCGAACGCGACCGGGCAGGAGAGCTCGGCCTCGTTGCCGGGTCGGCGCGGCCGTCCGGATCGGCCGGCGAACCCTCCCTGCGGAGCGCGAAGCTTGTACCGGGCGAAAAGGACGATGCGCCGGAGTATCTGGTCCGGATCGGTCCCTTCAAGACGAAGCGGCAGGCCCTGGCGCTCAAAAAGAAGCTCGTGCGCCTGGCGGAAAAATCGCATCTCCATTTCGCGGTGACAAAAAAACGGTCCGGCTTTCTCCTGGCGATCAGCGGGTTCGATTCGTTGGAGAGCGCAGAGAGGTTTGGGAGGGAGAGGGTGAAGGGGCAGGAGATTGCCTATAGAATTATAGAGAGGTAGGGGAGATAATAAAGGAAAAAGATCGGGTTGTAGGGCCTCTTTTCCATCAGGGAGATGCAAAAACTTAAATTAAAGGGTACTGCTCCGGCAGCTTTTTAAAATTCAAATTCTTCGCAACTTTCAAATGGAAAAAGGAATTTTTTATATTTTCCCGTATTTTTTCTACCAGGGGGAACCAGCGAAGCGAGGTTTCCCCACCTGAGTATTCGCTTAAAACCAATTTAAATAGGGGAGTTCCCGTGGAATTTGAAACAGTCATCGGCCTCGAAGTTCACGCCCAGCTCCTGACGAAAACCAAGATGTTCTGCGGCTGCACCACCCCGTTCGGCGATGCGGCGAATACGCACGGCTGCCCGGTGTGCCTGGGGCTTCCCGGATCGCTTCCCGTGCTCAACCGCGAGGCGGTCGGCATGGCCGTGCGCATGGGGCTCGCGGTCGGCTGCTCCATTGCGCCGAAGTCGATCTTCGCACGCAAGAACTACTTCTATCCTGACCTCCCGAAGGGCTACCAGATCTCCCAGTACGACATGCCCCTCTGCGGACCGGGCGTCCTTTCCATCGTCGTCAACGGGGAGGAAAAAAGGATCGGCATCACGCGCGTGCACCTCGAAGAGGACGCCGGCAAGCTGATTCACGACCAGGATACGGACTCCCTGTTCGATGTGAACCGGTGCGGCACTCCGCTCATGGAGATCGTGAGCGAGCCCGACCTGCGGAGCCCGGCGGAGGCCTACGCCTACCTCATGGCCCTCAAGCAGCTGCTCGAATACCTCGGCATCTGCGACTGCAACATGGAAGAGGGCAGCCTGCGTTGCGATGCCAACATCTCCCTGCGGCCGGTCGGGCAGGCAAAGCTCGGCACCAAGGTCGAACTGAAAAACATGAACAGTTTCCGAAGTCTCGAAAAGGCGCTCGACTACGAGGTGCTGCGCCAGGCCGACGTGCTGCGCTCCGGCGGCACCATCCGCCAGGAGACCTACCAGTGGGACCCGGCCACGAATACCTCGGCTCCCCTGCGCTCCAAGGAGGATGCCCACGACTACCGCTACTTCCCGGATCCCGACCTCGTGCCGCTTGTCATCGAGGGGTCGACCGTGGCGGGCCTGCGCGCCATGCTGCCCGAACTTCCGGCGGCGCGGCGGAGCCGCTTCGTTTCGCAGTACGGCCTCAACGCCTATGCGGCCGAGGTGCTGACCGCGGCGCGTGAGACGGCCGATTACTTCGAAGAGACCTGCATGCACTTCGGCGATGCCGCAAATGCGGCCAACTGGATCATGGGGGAAATACTGCACATAGTCAACGACAAGAAAATCGCGGTCACCGGGCTGCGCGTGACGCCGAAACGGCTCGCCCTCCTGCTGCGCGAAGTTGCCTCGGGCGCCATTTCCGGCCAGGCCGGGAAAAAGGTGATCGATCTCATAGAAGCCGAAGACAAAGATCCGGCCGCGATCATCGTCGAGCGTGGGCTGGTGCAGGTTTCGGACGCGTCGCTCCTCGAAGAGGCGGTAACGAAGGCGATCGAGGCCAACCCGAAGGAGGCGGAGCGGTTCCGGGCCGGGGAGAAGAAGCTCATGGGGTTCTTCGTCGGTCAGGCGATCAGGCTGACCGGCGGGAGAGGGAACCCCAAGGAGATCAGTAACATAATAATGAAAAGGATGAGGGATGAAGGATGAGGAAGTCAAAAGATATTTGATTCGGGCTTAAATGGATTTCGTAGGGGCGATTCACGAATCGCCCCTACGAAAGACACACAATAAGGGTGCATCGTGACCATGAATCTCCTCATCGGTCCATCGTCTGATTACCTCAAGGACGCCTGATCATGGATGATCCCCGGAAGAGAGAAAAATCCCGCACTCTTTCTCTCCTTTTTCGTCCATTCGCCTTTCTTTCTCATCCTTCATCCCTCATCCTTCATCCTTTTTCTTTTTTCCCCACCCTTCTCACCTGGCTGCGCCTTCCCGGCTTCCTCAGCTGGATCGCCGTTTCTTTCGGCGTCGCATTCGCCTATGCTCTCTCGTTCAGTTTTTGCACAAGGGCCTTTCATTCGCTTCCCGCCCCTGTCTGGCTCGCCGGCATCACGCTCTCTGCGGCCCTGGGCATCCTCACCCGTCCTCCCGCCCTTCGCATCATCCTTTTTTTCCTTTTCACAATTTTTCTCTGCATCGTCCGCCGGGAACATCAGATCGAAATCTGTCAAGACCTCCGCGCCTGGTCGGGCGACGGGCTGCCCGTCGAGGTCGTCGGCAAGGTAACCTCCCCGCCCATGCCGTACTATGGGGAGTACCGCTTCATGCTTCGGATCGATTCCCTGCCGGGCGCATCGTTTCCCGCACTTCGCGGACGCACCCTGAACTGCATCGCCCCCTCGAAGCCCCCGCAGTACGGCCGGGTGACCGTGTACGGAGTGTTCGCCCCTCCCCGGATCCGGCGAAATCCTTTCGAATACGACGAGTTCACGGCGATGATGGCGCAGGGCGTCTGGGGCAGGTTCACCGCGAAGAGTTGCGCGGCGCTCGCTTCGGCGCCATCGCCCCTCGAAGGCGTCGCGGCCGGGTTCAGGAGGGTCACGCTCGCTGCGCTTGATAAGATAGCCGATTACGATAACCGCGCCATCCTTCTGGCGTCGATTCTCGACAATACCGAGTACCTCTCCCCCTATATCAGGAACATCTTTCAAAAGGCCGGGATCTACCATCTCATCGCCATCGACGGCCTCCATATCGTCATCCTGACCACTGCGCTGTTTTTCTTTCTGGGGCTTTTCCGCCTGAACCGGAACGTTTCCGGTGCAATCGTCGTTGCCCTGCTCTGGGCCTACCCGCTCTTCATCGGCTTTATCCCGTCGCTCCTCCGTGCGACCATCATGGCGACCGCGGTGATCGCCGCGCTCGTCTTCGAAAAGAAGCGGTACGGGCTGCAGGCGCTCGGGCTCGCCGGAACGGCACTTTTAGCGCTCTCCCCGGAGTGCCTCTTCAGTCCGGGCTACCAGCTCTCCTTTTCGGCCACCTTCGGCCTCATCGTTTTCATGCCGGGATTCACCCGGATTATGCCCCGGCTGCAAAACCCGATCATGCGCCGTGCGGCGATGTTTTTCGGGTCATCGCTTGCCATCTCCCTCATCTGTTTTCTCGCGACCGCGCCCATTCTCCTCTACCATTTCGGCGTCATCAGCTGGTTTGGCCTTATCGGCAACGTGGTCGCGGTCGCGGCCATGACCTGCTCCCTCTGGGCGTTTTTTGCCGGTCTCCTGCTGCAGATGCTCGTGCCATTTGCGGCAGGACTGCCGCTCTGGGTGTCGGAGAGGTTCCTGGACGTGGTGGTCGGGGTGGGGAGAATCGGCGATTGTTGCGGCTGGAGCCAGGCGGCATACCCGGTAACTCCACCGGAGATCATCCTCTTTTTCGGCGCGGCCGCGATTGGTGCGGCGGTCATTCGTGCGGATCGTCTTAAAGTCTACCTGTTGGTGATAATCGGCGCGGGCGCGATTCTCCTGCCGGCCGACATCATCGGCCGCCGCCTCGTGCGCACAACCGAGGTCGTGCGGTTTGCCGTGCCGCGAGGGGGAATGCTCGGCATCCGCTGGCCCGCGGGCGCCGTAAGCGTTGTCTATATCGGCCCGGCCCGCTCGCTGCCCCCGGCGCTTTCGGCGCAGGTAACGCCGTGGATACGCCACTCCTGCGGGAACCGGCTCGATTGCGTCCTGCTCCCGCGGAAAACGGCCGAGGCGCTGAACGCCGGTGCAAACGACGCCGTCCTTCCCTTTTCGGCCGCGGTAGACACGCTCCCCGAGCCGCCCTTGGGAGCGTGTCGCCGGGACGGCGGGGAGGATGTTTCCCTGTCGGAAGACACCGCCTTCCATTCCGTCTTTACACCAGGCATGCGCTGCACCTGCGCCGTCCGCTGCCGGTCATCCATCGTGGAAGTAAGGGTTACCGTGCCGGGTCTCGATACGGTGTATACGCTTCCCGCAGCTCCGACCGCGCGAAGGCATTTGGCTTCGGATGCGACGCCGGGCTCTCCCGAAGAGCATACGGCGCTGGTCCTGCGCTCCGGCGGGGAGGAAAACAGCGCCGTCGCCGTGGTGCCGTCCGATCACCCCCTGTGGTGACCGCCATGTTGCTTTGTGCGATAATCGGGGTGAAACCCTTGCCAAAAAAACTGCTTTCATTTATACTTTGAGCGTTCAGGAGGCCAAAAAGGATCATAAGGAGAAATGGATAAAACGATAGATCTTGCGGTTTCAACCGAAGAGTGGGAAGGGTGGCGTATTGTTCGTTTTTCGGGAAATTTCATCGTTAACTCCCTATCCCTCGCCCGAACGCGGTTCGACGAGATTGAATCCGGTCAAAATCAGCGGGCGGCGCTCGATCTGACCCTTGTTACCGGCTTCGACGCCGCGGCGATGAGCATCATCCTGAATTTCAACCAGAAAATCGTTCGGAAGAGCGGCATTGTCGTCGTGATCGGGCCGAATGAAAAGGTAAGGGAAACGTTCGCGCGGCTCGGTTTCGACACCGATGTGCAAATTTTCGACACCTTCGACCTCTTCCGGCAGAGCCTTCCCTTGCCATGATGCCGAAAGCGCTCCACCGGGTCGCGATATTCCTGTGCCTGTGCGGGATCTTCGGCGGCTGCTCCGAGAAACCGCTCCCCGCGGCTTCGGAGGGCGATATCGTGAATTATTTCGTCAACGCTTCGTCCGGTGCACGGCTGAAACTCGCCGCCATGATCTGCGACAGTGCGACAATCGCCTCGGCCTTCCGCTCGGCGAGAGGGACCTCTGCCATGGGAATGCGGAAGGAGTGGCTTAACGACACCGCCGGCAACTCCTACTGCCTCGGGTATCTGACCCCGGCCGCGATCGCTCCCGATACGACCTATCCCCTTATCATCTACCTCCATGGCGGCATCGGTTCGCCCCGTAACGACAAGGGGGACTCCGCCTTCCGGATGCTTGCCGACCTTGCCGACACGTTCAAACTCTTCCTTGCCAGCCCATCGGGCAACCGCTATACCCCCTGGTGGAGTGCCGGGGGGCTCTACCGGATTCTGCAGACGCTCCGTTTCATGTCGCTGCACTATCCCATCAATCCGGACAAGGTGTTCCTCGCGGGCGTTTCCGACGGCGCCACCGGCTGCTATGCCGCGGCCAACACCATCCCGGCGCCGTTTGCCGGATTCATCGCCGTTTCCGGATTCGGCGGCATGCTCCCCATGGTCGGCATGCCGCTCGACCCGGGCAACCTCAAGGGGAGGCCGATCTATAATGTCAATGCCGGGCACGATCGCATCTACCCCATAGAGACGGTCACCGAATTTGTCCGCGCGCTTCAGGAGCAGGGAGTTCCGGTGCTTTCCAAGGTCTATCCCGACGAGTTCCACGGTTTCGACTACCGGGCCAAGGAGATGGGTACCCTTGCCAATTTTGTCCGCAGCTGGTCGCGGCCGGTGCAAAACCGGATTTCCTGGACCTTCATCGACGGGTTCCCCAACTGTCCCGGCAATATTCTTGAATGCAAACCGGCGGCTCCCGAGGCGCAGCTCTCCGCCCTCTGGTCGCGCGATTCGCTCGTTCTCCGCTGGAAGGGCATCGATTCGGTCAGCCTGTACTTTCCCGCGGCGACCACCTCGAAGAGGATGATGTGCACCCTCCTTTCGGCGGAGGGCAAAACCCGGGTCTGTACCGCCGCGAAGCTGACCTGGCTCGAAACGCTCGATCTGATGGTGCGGGACGGGTTTCCGGGGTTTCGGCAGGAAAATGTTTTCCGGATTAAATTTTAACCTCTCCCTTACACATTTTTCTCCTCGGAGTTAGCGATATATTCATTTTATCCTTTCGCCCCCCTTGGTCGTATCCTATTTTTACTCAACTTTTATTTTTCAGTTCAACCCGAGGAGCGTTACCATGGGAACCATCGATACCAGCGAATTCCGGAAAAAAGCCAAGATCATATTCGAAGGCCAGCCGTGGATCATCGTTGAAAATGACTTTGTGAAACCCGGCAAGGGGCAGGCATTCAACCGGACGAAGATCAAAAATTTGCTGACCGGCAGGGTTCTCGATAAGACGTTCAAGTCGGGTGAAACCTTCGAAGAAGCCGATATTTCGACCGTCAGCATGCAGTATCTCTACAGTGACGGTGCCAGGTATACCTTCATGAATACCCAGAACTATGAACAGATCGAGATCTCCGGCGAGGTCATGGAAGACGCTTCTCCCTGGATACTTGAGAACGCGGTCTGCGAAGTCATGTTCTGGGGCGAGAAGGTGATCGGCGTCGTTCCGCCGACCTTCGTCGATCTCGTGGTGACCTACACCGAACCGGCGGTTCGCGGCGATACCGCGAACAACGTCACCAAAAAGGCCAAAATGGAAACAGGAGCCGAGATCAACGTCCCCTTCTTCATCGAGTCCGGTATGAAGCTCAAGATCGATACCCGGACCGGCGAATATCTGCAGCGGTCGTCATAGGGATTCCTGTCGGGAGAGCGATAACGCTTTTTCCCCGGGCTCCAGCACCGGCAAGCAATGAATCATGCTCCCTGAATCCGGCCCTGCAATGACCTGGATCGCCGCGCAGAAACGCGCCGCGATCCTTCATAAAATCCGTGATTTTTTCGCATCGAGAGGCGTTGTCGAGGTCGAGACACCGATTCTATCGCATGCGAGTTCCATCGACCGGCACCTCGATGTCTTCCGCGCGGAATACTCGCCCCTTGCCGGAGCCCCGGCCGAAAAGAGGGTAGGGGTATACCACCGTACCTCGCCCGAGTTTCATATGAAACGGCTCCTGGCGGCAGGTTACGGCGATATCTACCAGATTGGAAAAGTTTTCCGCAACGCCGAGCTGGGGCGGCTCCACAACCCCGAGTTCACCATGCTCGAGTGGTATCGGACCGGCTGGGACATGGAAGCGCTCATCACCGAAACGGTCGCTTGTATCACCGCGGTCCTCGGCGAAAAAAAGATCGTTCGCACCAGCTATGCTCAGGCGTTTATCGAGGCAATCGGCATCGATCCGCTCTGCGCGTCGGTCGAAGAGGTGACTACGGCATGCGAAGCGCGGGGGCTTTCGGCGCCGCGCTTCGCAACGCTGACCGATGCGCTTCAGTTCGCCATGGCGACCATCGTGGAGCCATCACTGCCCGGCGACGCCGTGGTGGTGATCTCCCATTTCCCGGCCGACCAGGCGGTACTGGCCGTCATCGACGGAAACGACCCCCGTACCGCGAGGCGGTTCGAGGTCTATGGCGGCTCGATCGAGCTTGCAAACGGATTCGAAGAACTCGGGGATGCGCGGGAAAACGAACGCCGGCAGAAAGAGGAAAATACCTTTCGTCAAAGCCTCGGCAGGGAGATCCTTCCCCTCGACCGCCTGTTCCTGGCGGCGCTTGCAGAGGGCTTTCCGGCCTGTTCGGGGGTGGCGCTCGGCCTCGACCGGCTCGTCATGCTCGCCCTGGGTCAAGAATCCGTCGAGGCGGTGCTCACCTTTCCGTGGAACCGGTCATAGGCGCCGAAACCCGCTAGGTGGCAATCGGGAGAAATTCCTGCGGCAGGCGGGACTCCACCACCGTTTGCTTTCCGTTCATCCCCATGAAGGCGATTTTCCTCGCGTGCAGCAGTAACCGGGGATACTCTTTCTGGAGAATTTTGTCGCCGTAGAGCGGATCGCCGACGATCGGATGCCCCTTATGGTAAAGGTGTACCCTGATCTGGTGCCTGCGCCCGGTAATGGGATATGCTTCGAGGAAGGTATGTCCCGCCAATCGTTTGATAACCGTGAAATCGGTGCGGCTCGGTTTCCCCCGCGCCTCGTCGACTCCCATTCGTCCCGAACCATACACCCGGATCGACCCTTCGATCGTACCCTCCTCCTCGGCCATACTCCCATGCACCACCGCGGCGTAGGTTTTTCCGATATGCCGATCGGTGAAGAGCTGGTTCATGTAGCGATGGGCCTCCGGATTCTTTGCATAGAGCAATATGCCGCTGGCGTCTTTGTCCAACCGGTGAACGATCAGCAGTTTACGCCGCAACTGACGCTCCATGATGGACAATACGCAGTCGATCGACCGGTCGCGCTCCGGTATCGAGGCGAGGCCTGCCGGCTTATCCACCACCACGATATTGCGGTCTTCGTAGAGTATCGTGATCATCACGTTATAAAATACTTCAGCCCTGCACCGCTCCGGCCCTTTCGCTCCCCGCCCGTCGGCCCGCGAGAGTATTTTTTATGGGCTAAACTTACCTGATTTTCAAATGAGGCATCATGAAGGAAAAATTGATCATCATCGGATCCGGCCCCGCCGGACTCACCGCGGCAATCTACGCGGCGCGGGCCAACCTTGAGCCGTTTATCTTCGAAGGGTTCCAGGCCGGCGGCATCCCGGGCGGACAGCTCATGATTACCACGGTCATCGAAAATTTCCCCGGATTTCCCGATGGTATCACGGGACCCGAGCTCATGGCGAACATGCGGGAGCAGGCGATACGGCACGGTGCACGGATGATCGTCGACGACGTGCTCGAAACCGACTGTTCCGCCAGACCATTCACGCTTCTCTCCGCAAATGGCGAAACCTTTACCGCCGACGCGCTCATCATCGCCTCGGGTGCCGTAGCCCGGCGGCTCCCGCTCGATTCCGAGGTCCGGCTGTGGGGGCACGGCATTTCCGCCTGTGCGACCTGCGACGGGTCGCTCCCGGTTTTCCGCAACCGGGAGCTTGCGGTCATCGGCGGAGGGGACACGGCGATCGAGGAGGCGCTCCACCTGACCCAGTTTGCCTCGAAGGTGTATCTTATCCATCGGAGGGGCGAATTGCGCGCAAGCCGGGTAATGCAGAAACGGGCGAAAACCAATCCGAAAATAGAGATCCTCTGGAACAAGGTGGTGGAAGAGTTTGCCGGCGACAAAATGCTGAGCGGCCTCAGGCTGCGGGATACGGTGACCGGAGAAAGCTCGGTTCTGCCCATGGCCGGTGCCTTCGAGGCGATCGGCCATGTGCCGAATACCGCCTTCCTGAAGGGTGCTCTGGAGCTGAACATCCTGGGGTATATCGTGACCCGGCCGGGTTCCACGGCAACGAGCGTTGCCGGAGTTTTTGCGGCCGGGGATGTGCAGGATCATAAGTATCGCCAGGCGGTGACCGCCGCGGCAAGCGGCTGCATGGCGGCGAAGGAGGCGGAGATGTGGTTGAGGGACCAGGGGTTTGAAGGGTAATAAAAGGGTTACTCCGGCAGGTTTTAAAAAAGTCAAATGCTTATGGATGGCCGAGCCGGGTCACCCGCGCGAGGGGGGAGTGCTTCATAACCGGCACCCGTTGGCGGGGACCCCCGCGACCTCTGCGAAAAAAGACAAGTGCAACTCAATCTTAAGGTTTTCGCAATTCGATGATGGGGAAAAATCTTGTCTTAAGATCTTTTCCCCTGTTTTTCTACCTTAATGGGTGCGTTGCGAGGTTTCCCTACATGAGTAAACGGTAAGGTTTACTCTACGTATTTATCTTCGCCGTTGATAATCAGCTCCAGGAACTCCTCGGCCGTCTCCGCAGCAATGAGTTTCTTCCGCATGTTTTCGTAGGACATGATGCGCGAAAGGGCGGACAGGATGTGGGTATGCTCCGCCGAGGCGTTGGCGGGCGAGATGATCATGAAGATGAGGTGGACCGGCTGTTCGTCGATGGAATTGAAATCGATGCCGTTTATCGACTGCGCGGCGATAAGGTAAACGTGGCCAACCGTATCCACGCGGGCATGTGGAATGGCAATGCCGAAACCGATGCCGGTCGACATATCGGTTTCCCGTTCGAGAATTTTGCGGGCAATGACGTCGCCGTCGGAGAGATTGTAAATCGACGCCATATAGTGGGCCATCTGGGAAAGGATCTCGTTTTTATCCGTGCTTTCCAGGCCGATGAGGATACTGTTCTTCTGCAGAAGATCCCGTATTTTCACGCCGCATCATCCTCTGAATTGAGAGCACGACGTTCGCGTTGCCGGCGCTGCTTCCGCCGATCGAGGGCAACGCACACCCGGCCTGCCAGATAAATCACGATCCCGGCGCAGGTTGTTGCGAAGGCGATTTTCCGTAAACCGGGATTCCCATATTGCATCTTGATATAAAAAACGATCCCGATTGCACTGACGGCAAAACCCGCCAGCATTATTTTCAGCCCATTAGCAAGAAAAGCGCTCTTTAGGTTTTCGAACAACCGAAGCTCCTTACTCCAAAAGCGGAGCCCGCCGATCGAAATCGGCATCGGGTCTCCCGAAGATCGGTAGAAAATATGGTATTTGACCCGAAGCAGGTTCAAACTTCCGGTCCGATCCTTGCCGGATCGATGAGCTTCCACCAATCCGGGGTGTCGATTTCGGCCAGCTTGCCCATGAGTTCATGCAGCGATGCCCCGTCGCCGACCTTGATACGGATTTCAAGGAGATTTTTTTCAAAGTAGGCAGCGGGATGAAATGAAATGCTCGATGGGTCCGGATTCAGGCGGCGGCTGTGCGCATTCCAGGCGTTTTTCGTCCTTGTATAGAGGGGGAAACGCATCTCGTATGCCGCCCCATGGATATGCGCCGCCTTCTGCGGGTTGTTTAACCGGGTATCCCTCCGGATGTCGCCCAGTTCCCCGCATTCGATCAGTTCGGGCAGCGGAATCCTCCTGTTGAAGGCAATTTCAGGGAGCCACTCGGCAAGCTCCCGTTGCATCTGGCGGGAGAGGCGGATTGCCGCAAAGAGAGTTATAAGCGCACCAGCGTCGGTATCGGAAAGATGAGCCATTTCGGGAGCGACGGTTATATCGAGTGCGCCCGTTGCCACGGCATCGAGGAGCAGGGTGCCGCAGTGGAGCAGCTCTTCGAAGTCGTGCAGCTCGGTGGCGGAGAGGCGAAGCAGGGCCGCTGCCCGGCGATAGAGTTCTCGACCGCAATTTTTTTTCAGCCAACCGATGAAGAGAAGCTTTTCGGCAAGCCGGAGGTCGCGCCCGCCGTTGAGTTCGATCCTCAGGAGCCCGGCCTGGCGGGCGTCGAGGGGGGGGGGGCGATCCCGCAGAAAACCGTCCGCACCTGGGCCTGCTGCAACGCGGCGACTCTCTTGCAGCCGTCGATAATCGAATATTTTCCGTCGGCCCGGTACACGATGACCGGCAGCCGCAGGCATGCTCCCGGCAGGTCGCCCGCCGAAACCAGATCCCCTGCAAGTCCGGATAGCGGTTCAAGCGACGATATCGGCAGCTCCTCGAAGGTGAGCCGCAGGTCCGGCATTGCACTCCATCCCGTAGCGTTCGATGATTTTTCGATATTTTCCATATTCTCCGTCATTCCCCCGTTTTTGGCAGCCCGCCGCCAGGATCGTCGCCCGTTTGACCATGCCGGCGATCGCCCGGCGCCGCCGGCACTCCGGAAGATTGCCGCTTTCAACGAGCCTGGCCAGGCTTTGTACCCTGAACCGGTCAAGCACCGGTACCGTGTTCGAGAGCTGGTCCGCATGCCCGCCGTACCGCTTCAGCAGGTACTCGTCGATGAGACCGACCTCGTTGCGGCTCGTCACCCTGAGCCAGAGGTCGTAATCTTCGCACGCGCGAAGCGATTCGTCGAAGCCGCCCACGGCCTCAAAAAGCTCCCTCGACAACATGACCGACGAGGGCGTTATCATGCACCGTTCAACGCTGGCCGCAAAGAGGTCGCCGCCCGATTTCTCGTGCGTTCCGGGCGGATTCACCCGGACCCCGTTCCGGATCCAGATCTCCCTTGTCTGGCAGATCCTGAAATCCCGATTTTTTTCCATCCATTCGACCTGGCGGCTGAGCTTGGCGGGGAGCCACTCGTCGTCCGAGTCTAAGAAGGCAATCCAAGAAGCCGTTGCTTCCCGTACCCCGGTATTGCGGGCGGCCGAGACTCCGCGATTATCGGGAAGCCTGAGAAGGTAAAGCCGCGGGTCGCCGCAGGCGAAGACCGGCAGGTCCGCCGTGCCGTCGGTCGATCCGTCGTCGACCACGATCAGCTCGAAATCCCGGAAGGTCTGGCCGAGCACCGAGCTCACGGCGCGTCCGAGCAGCGCAGCGCGGTTATAGGTCGGGATGATGACGGCAACACGGGGCGACAAAGAGCATCCTTTGATGAAAAGGTCATCTTCAAAATACTTGAAGTTTCGCGGGAAGGATGAATTCGCGACGGGGATGGTGCGAATACCCGGGGTCTCGGGCAGTGGAAACCTGTCCCGCCCATGCCGCGAATGGAAAACTCTGGGATGTTGCAACCGATAGGAACGCTTTTTATGATGCATTTAAATGTCGTGCAAAATGTCTGGAACTTTCGGAAAAAAACTTAAAAGAAGAAATCAGCCTTTGCGGGATCTGCGTTTCCCTTTGTCCTCTCGGGAAAAAGAGAAATTTCGTTAACTCGCTTTCACCAACCCGATAACCCATAACCGGTACAATTCGGAAAATATTTTTCAAATTTGTACGGGGTATGCTATATTTAAGTCATGGCCCTTATAAAACGTTGTCTCGAAGCCTCTCTAGCCAAAACGGCCGGCACCTTTCCTGCGGTCTGGATCTCGGGCCCCCGACAGTCGGGGAAGACCACGCTGGCAAAAACGGTCTTCCCGGGGTATGCCTATGTATCATTCGAGGATATCGACATGCGCTCGTTCGCGAAGAACGATCCGCGCGCCTTCATCCGGCAGTTCCCGGATAGGGTGATCCTCGATGAGGTCCAGAAATGTCCCGACATTCTTTCGTATCTGCAGACCCATCTCGATTCGCTGGGCGGGGCAGGGCATTTCGTGCTTACCGGATCGCACCAGTTTCAGCTCGCAGCCTCCATCAGCCAGAGTCTGGCCGGAAGGGTCGCCATCATCAACCTGCTCCCCTTTTCCCTGTCGGAGCTGTATGACCTTGTTCCCGTGCCGATCGAGTCGTCTGCAACCGGATCAGGCATGCTTCCGCCCGGTGTTTCACTGGAGACAATTCTCTTTCAGGGGATGTACCCTGCAATTCACGGGAAAGGAGCCGATGTCGCGCAGTGGCTATCTTCCTATTATGCAACCTATCTTGAAAGGGATGTGCGGGAGATAGCCAACATCCCCGACCTGCATCAATTCGACACCTTTGTCCGGTTGTGCGCCGCCCGTACGGGAAGCCTTGTCAATTTCAGCGATATCGCCGGGAACTGCGGAGCATCGCTGCCCAAAATAAAATCATGGCTTTCAATTCTGGAGTTGAGCGGCATTATCCGGCTGGTCCGGCCTTATCATGCAAATTTTTCAAAACGATTGGTCAAGCAGCCGAAAATCTATTTCCTGGACACCGGGCTTCTCTGCCATCTCCTGCGGATCTCCGATGCTTCGCAACTTGCCTTCCACCCCCAGAAAGGGCGGATTTTCGAGACATTCATTGTCTCCGAAATCATAAAATCATATTATAATCGACAAGCGGAACCGCCGCTCTATTTCTGGCGGGACCACAAGGGCAGGGAGATCGACGCGCTTCTTGATAGGGGGACCTGGCAGCTGCCCATCGAAATCAAGGCATCTGAAACCATCAATGAATCGTTTTTCGAGACGCCGCGCTGGTGGCTCAATTTGCCGGGGAACCAGGCAAAGAAAGGCCTAATCGTATATGGGGGGAAGGATAACCAATATCGCGAGCCGATTGCGGTGCGATCGTGGAGGCAGGGATTGTGATAACCAAGAGGCGGAGGTGAACGAATGGGCTTGACTACTTCTTCCCGATTCATGTACATTAATTACTATAATTACTATTCTTTTTTTTTCCATCAAGGGAGACTTATATAATTCCAGTCGTTATTTTATCCCCAGGCCTTAACCCCCTCAAAAACTCCTCGCACGGAATGCACAAAACGTTCCCCATCTTGAGCCGCTCCTTACCTCGATAGAGCAACAGGCAAATGCATTCCGGATAATCGCCGCCGAAGGTTTTTAATGCCCGCAGATCTTCAGGCCGGACCTTGCTGCTGTTCTTGACCTCGATGGCATAAAAAGTATCTCCCCCATACAGGACGAAATCGACTTCGGTTCCTCCGATGGTGCGCCAGTAATAGAGACGCGCGCCGGAGTTCCCATAGTCAATCCACGCCCTGAGATGCCCTGCAACGAGACCTTCAAGAGCGGCGCCTTCGATTTCGTGGGGGCTGTCCATGGGCCCTGTGGACCGGAGGGCGCGGAAGAGGCCGGCATCGAAAAGGTAAAATTTGGGATGGGTCACGGCCGCTCGCCGGGCACGTTTTGTAAATACCGGCAGTCGCCAGGCAACGAGGAGGTCTTCCAGAATACCGATGTACGACTCCACCACCTTGCGCTCGACGCCGCATTCGCGGGCGATGTTGGCTACATTGAGAACCGCGGCGTGGGAAAAAGCTATAGTCTCTAAAAACCGCGAAAAATTGCCGGTGGCGCGCACGAGCCCTTCGGTTCTTACCTCCTCGTTGATATAAAGCGCGGCATAAGATTGTAGGGTCGGGGCGGGCGAATTAGCTCCCCGCACAACCGGGATGAGGCCGAGCGAGAGCGCCTCGGATAAAGAAAATGCATCATTCAATTCTCCGGCCATAAATGGATGCATGATCTTTAGGAGTGCCCGGCCGCCGAGAAGGTCGGCGCCAGTATTCTTGAGCTTCCGCGAGCTTGACCCGGTCAGGATAAAGCGCAATCCCTTATCGCTTTCGCTCAATAAATGGACCATAGGCAATAGCTGCGGAACCCGCTGAATTTCATCAAGAACGATATCGGTAATTGCCGGGTTTGCGGTAACAAGCGCACGAAGCCTTTCCGGGGCGGCGGAATAGAGTCTGAAGGTCTCTGGATCGAGAAGATCGATGAGCAGGGCAGAGGGCAGCGTCTGCCTGACCCAGGTCGACTTCCCTGTTCCGCGCGGACCAAGAAGAAAGAAACTTTGCGAAGGCGGCCGGAAAAATCGGGAGATGGTCTTCATGCCTGAAGTATACGATAAATGGAATCGCTAATTCCATAAATGGACCGGAAATGGAGTCGGCGACTCCAAAAAACGACCTGTTACCATGGCGTCGCCGCCTCCCGACCTCGACTTCAATATCCCGCCCCGGCAGCCCGTACTGTCTATGAATCATCCAAACGATGATCCATCCGATAACCTCAATCAAATTGAGGCATCGAGATTCGGTCGGCGGCAAAAAGCGGGACTATTGATTAAAAACATTTAATCGGTAAGAAGCTTGCCGAAGCCTGCCGATTGAAATTTTCCTGACAGAGGTTAACGCTGTCCTTTTCTGCTGATAGTGGAGAGAGTTCAAACAGCGTAAAGAGCAGGCAGAGAGAAATTTCTACCAGCTCTTTTTTTATGTTTTTACCAGCCCCTTCCCCAGATCGGTCCCAATAAATGAGGTTCTCCCGAGAGGCGGGTTAAGGTTCTTTTACAAAGTTCCCACGCTCTCCGGCTCCATCAGCACCTTTTCCACCGAAAGTACCCGTATCCCCTTCCCGATGGAATAATCGTCACGGCCGGGGAGACTCGATCAGCCGGGATAAGCCGAAACCCGTTCCGGTAACGGCCGACCGATGAAGCGGACCGGGCGCCGCTCGTTTTCCCGGGGAGTGGGGATATCGTCCTGCTGGAGGCGGATGAGCTCGTAGCGAAGGGTCTCGGAGTCGAGCACGATCCCCTGGAATCTGCCGAACGTGCAGGTACCGCAGTTCAGGTAGAGCTTCGATTTAGACCCCTTGTAGCTCTGGTGGGCTTCGATTTCATGCGTGTGGCCGAGGATGACCAGGTCGTGTCGTTCAAGCAGGCCCAGGGCGTAGCGCAGGTAATCGTAGGAGTTGTATTTCCGCTGCCCGACAATCCCCTCTTCCCGGTGAAGGATACCGAAATAGAGCGTGCGGACGGGCGAGAGCCCGAAGAGGAACTTCAGCCCGCGGAAGAGCGCATCATTGAGGAACCTGCCGATTTTCGTGCCGCCGAAAAAATCGGCTTTATGTCCGTGCTCGAAGTGAATGCTCTGCCCGCTACTGTTTACAATGGTATAATGATCGAGGCCGTCCTCGGCCCGGAAATCGTGATTTCCCCTGAGGTAGACGGTGTCGTTGGCGGCAAAGTAACCGAGCAACCTGCCGTTCGATTTCACGATCTCGTGCCAGCCGTACTTGCACAACTCAAGAATATCGCCGTTGAGTACAATTCTGTCCACGCCGTACATGGTGCAGACGAGATCGAGCTTGCGCAGAAAATCGTCCTCGTTCCAGCCGAAGGCGCTGAAATGATCGTGATTTGAAAGGTGGAGATCTGAGAGCACAAGGATATTCATCGGATTCTCTTTTATATCCAATAATATACCGCTCGTGCACTAGCGGTTAATGCCGGGAGTGTGAGAAGATCGTTACGGGGATGAGAATGCGAAATAAGCTGCCGGGCGGCGGATTATCTATTGCACCACATCGATGGTCCCGCTTGATTTTTTCGATCCGGTGCGGTACCCTTCAAAGTGGATGAAGCGGCCATTGTCCCGCCTGATGAAATAATAGCCGTCCCAGAAGCGTCCGAAAAATCCGTCGATTTTCGCCTGCACCCGCCGGCAGGAGATTTCCGGATGACCGGGTAGGACGGTATCCACGATTGCCACCACCTTGAACGGCGCCGCTTTCAACACGGCGAGTCCTTCGATGCTGACCGCCCAGTACTTCGACCCGGCGGCGGAGTCGGCCGCAATGGTCTGCATCCCCATGGTGACCAGCTGGTACCAGGGGTGGGTATCGATGGCGAGGACTTTCGAAACCGGTTTTCCCTTCAGGCGGCCGTTCAGGAGAATACTATCGCCGCGGCGCCGGGAAACGAGGTCCGTATTGTCATTGGAACAATAATGCCACCAAGTCGTCCTCCAGGCGGCATCGCAGAGAAGTTCCTCCCCGATATGCTCTTTCCCTTTAATCGTCTGGATCGAAATGCTGTCGCCGGTCCGGGTCGCGACTATGGAAAAATTCGCGGTTTTCTGGTCGCCGCGGTCAAATTCCCGATAGGTCATGAAGCGCTGACCGGTCGCAAGGGGAGTGACCGGCCATGCACAGGCAATGCAGGTGAACACCGCTGCAAGAGCGCCTGGAATCATTCTCTTCCGCATGATAAAAATATGGTTCATTGTTCGAGAGGTGATAACCCCTCCTCGAAGGTTCCCTCACGCACGAGCCGCTCAATTTTATAGGTTCCGAGTTTGCGCCCCTTCAGAAAACCATCCCAGGCGGCTTCGGCAAGGCGGCCGCTTTCGCGCAGGTCGAACAACCACTCATGGCAGCACTCGATCGGGCCGGGCGGCGTGAGGCCGGCATGGATCTCCCTGAGCCACCGCTTGTTCAGCTCCTCATGGGTGCCGATGGGCGGGGCAATGATGATGGGGAGCCCGAGGGCGCTGTAAAAAACCAGTTCGCTCGGTTTGGTCCAGAGGACATCGGTCCGGCGCAGACAGGTATTGAACCTTTCGAGGTAGGCCGCGGGGTCCGGATCGAAGATGACCTCCACCCCTTCGCCCGGCTCGTCGCATAGATCAAGACGGTTGATGACGCCGAAGATTCGCTCGACGATCCGCTTCTGAATGCCGACGGAGATCATGACGCGTATCCGGCCCTGCCGGATGGCTTTCCGCAGGCTCTTAAGGATGGCAACGACGAACTCCGCCTGAGCGCCGGCACCGCCGATGGCAAAGGTGAGGGTGAACCGGTCGGCGGACGGGGGAGCTTCCGCATGATCGAGCCACGAGGCGACCGAGCGGGAGTGCGTCTGATGGAACCGATGAGCAGGGTCGAGGCGTCCCAGGCGAAGGAAGAGATCGTTTTTCAGGATTGCGAGATCCTTTTCGCCGCCGATATTCTCTTTTGGCAGGGGAAATCCGGTAAGGAAGATTCGTTCTTCCGGAACGCCGTACGATAGCAGCCGTCGCTTGACCTGCGTACAGGGCGCGAGGTAGCGGAGCGAACTGCCGCGCGGATCCGCCGGGACCCAGACGCGGTTGAAATCGCTGTCGCAGATGAGCAGGTAGTTCCGGAGCGCCCCGGCGCCCCGGCGGTCGAGTGCGATGGCGGTGGCAAAGTACGTATGGATAACCGGTCCGGCATATCCCTTGAGTTCTTCGATAAGGCCGCCGCAGAGTCCGCGCCGCCTGATCAGGCCATCGAGATAGCGGACCGTCGCGGTCGGTTTCGATCGGTCGCGGCGGGGGTAGTAGGGATCGATGTGCTGGAGCCATACGAGAATTTGCAGGAGCAGGGGGCCGATGGCGGGAATGTTTCCCGCCCGCGAGAACAGGTAGTACGAGCGGCGGATGCCCCGCCACAGTCGATATTCAGGCATCGGCGTGGTCTGCCGCGAACCGTACACGAGCACGCCGTCCTTCGCCAGGTGCTTGAGCGGCCAGGCGGCACGCAGGTGGCCAAGGCCCATGAGAACCGATACGACGACGGCGTTCTCGTTATGCTCCGTCAAGAAGTCGGGTCTCCGGACTGAGGGGGATGAGGGTACCTCTGCCGATTCTGAGGCTGCCCCCCCGCCACGTGATGGTGCTGCTGAAAAACGGCATTACGTAAACTGCCAGCATGAGGAGATCCTTGAAAAGTACCGCGGCGGGAAGGAAACAGAGAATGGAAATATTTTTTCTTCCCTTCTCGTCGACGGCAAGGAGAACGAGGTACTCCAGGGCGATCCGCAGCACGACTGCCATACCGGCAAATGGAACGGCGGCACGATTGAGAAACGGGAGACACAGGAGAATGACCGCGAGGGGGTTCAGGAGAGGTTCCAGAAGGTAAACAGGCCTCTTCAGGTGGTATCGCAGTTTGGCCCAGCGGGCGATGCGGTCGAAAAAGATTTTCACGCTCGAGGTCTCTTTTATATTGTCGACCCAGGTATAGTTGCACCGGACGGAAAAGCCGCTCCTCGCAAAGGCCTCGCCCAGCCAGTGATCTTCGGCCAGGACATCGGCGAAATAGGAGAACCCGCCGAAGTGTTCGATCGCGCGCCGATCGATGAGAAGCGACTTGCCCACGATTACCCGTTGCCGCAGGAGGTTCCAGGCGCAGAGAACGCTGCCTGAGAGAAAAAAATCGAGATAGCTCATCTCGAGGATGCTGCCGAAGGTCCGTGCTCCGCTTCCGCGGATCGGACAGAAGACGATGCCGGCATCGTGGACGATATGCTCATGGACCAGGGCGCTGAGCGTACCGGGTGCGACGCGGATATCCGAATCCAGGATCCAGAACAGTTCGGCGTCGCTGTGCCGTTCGAGTTGGGACAGTTTATCGATTTTCGGGTTGCTCGTCCGGGTGTGCCCGGCGGCGATTACCGTCGAAGCCACCCCGGGAAATCGGGCGCGCACCCGTTCCACTGCCGTCATGCAGGGATCCTTCAGGGTATCGACGGCAAGAAGCACGGAATAATCCGGATAGTCGCACGAGAATACGGACGACAGATTCTCCTCCAGGCCGTCGTCCATGTTCCGCAGTGTCAGGAGAACGTCGACATGGGGGTGGCGGGACAGGGGGGAGGCAGCTGTTGTCCGGCGCGGAC
>CAZYYB010000005.1:22516-63797 GCA_964651515.1 uncultured Fibrobacteraceae bacterium | reverse complement strand
ACCTTAGGAGCATTCTCTCTTTCAGTAAATTTCAACTAATTCTGGGACATCTCCTAAGTTCCCTCAGCCTCTATTTTTCCATCTTCGTACCAAGACTTAAATGAGCCATCTCTCATTCCTGCCATATATGATACTTCAGATTTCTCTTGCCCGGACTCATAGAATATGGCTGACCGGCCATCCAACTTGCTATCGATATAATTAATTTCAGCATACTTTCTTCCGCTTGGGTAGAATACAATACTTGCGCCTGATAAATTTCCATCCAAATAGGTGCACTCGACCTTTTTCGCGCCATTTTCATACCAAATAGTGCAGGGACCTTCTAATTTCCCATCCTTGCAATTAGCCTGCATAGCCTTATGTCCACTTTCGTACCAAGTAGTAATTAGGGCTTGCTGAACAGCCAGCCTGCTAAAACGCCATTTTTAGTCGGTTGAAGCAAGATATCCGTAAAAAAAAGCGTTTCCAGCAGCATTTGTTACTACTCAGGTCTTTTAGCCCACAACGGGTTGTAGTGTAGGAGGCCTGAGATACCGTATATTGACATATAGCACTAGCGCGAGGCCCGGCCGTGATTGTAATTTACAGTCATGCCCATTTCGATGTCCCGCGATGAGATTCGAGCTGTTTACCGGCAGGGTGAAGATGCCGTTGTAGCGCTCATTGAAATGCTGATTTCTCGATTTAATGCGCTTGAAGACGAGGTCGCTGGACTTAAAGCACAGCTTGGTAAAGCAAACGAGGAAATCACTCGGTTGAAGGCTCAGGTTGCCAAAGACAGCCACAACAGCAGTAAGCCGCCTTCGAGCGATATGCATAGAGAGCCGAAGAACCTGCGGGAGAAATCCCGCAAGCCAAACGGCGGCCAACCGGGACATCACGGCCATACGCTGCATCGGGTTGAGAATCCGGACTATGTGAGCATTCATAAATTGCATGGACAGTGCCGCTGCGGAAGGACCTTGAATTCGGGGAAACTCCTTGGCTACACGCGACGGCAGGTTTTCGATCTGCCTGCGATTCGTCTGGAAGTTACCGAACACCAAGCGGAGGTGCGAAGATGCAGATGTGGAAAGCAGCATACTGCGCAATTCCCGGAAAATGTTACAGCTCCGGTGCAGTATGGCAATCGCATCCGGGCGGTCGCAGTATACTTTTCGAGTTTTCAAATGATGCCGCAAAATCGTCTTATCGAAGCGATGCGCGACATTTTTAATGTGCACATGAGTGAAGGAACGCTGAACAGTATTATCGTGAAGGCGCATACATTCCTTGAGAAGACCGAAACAGCGATCAAAGCCGCAATCCGCGCTTCGCCGATCATGCATATGGATGAAACCGGCATGTATGTAGCTGGCAAACGGTGGTGGGAGCATGTGTGCAGCACCAACCGATACACATACTATTTCTGCCATTCCCGCCGAGGCACCAAGGCTATGAAAGATGGCGGCATGATTGCAGGATATGCAGGTCGGGCGATTCATGACGGATGGGCATCCTATTTTGACTTCGAATGCAGCCACGGTCTCTGCAATGCACATCATCTCCGTGAGCTTATCTTTGTAAAAGAGGAACTGAAACAGCGCTGGGCAGGCAGAATGATCAGTCTCTTGTGCCGAATGAAACTTACGGTTGAGCGCGCCCACACTGCCGAGCATTGTTCTCTTGCTCCGGCAACACTTCGAAATTATCGAAACCGATATTCTGAACTTATCGCATGTGGCTACCGGGCAAACCCTGTCGGCAAGGAAATGCGCAAACCTGGACAGCGTGGCCGTTTGAAGCAATCGCCTGCCCGAAATCTCCTGGATCGATTGAACAAATACGCAAACGAAACGCTGGCTTTTATTTATGATCTGGCGGTACCGTTCGATAATAATCTCTCTGAGCGCGATATAAGAATGACTAAGGTGAAGCAAAAAGTCTCCGGGTGCTTCCGCAGCAATGACGGCGCAGACGCCTTTTGCAGGATACGTGGGTTTATATCTACAGTCCGAAAACATGGCTTGAATGTCCTTGATCAACTTATCAAATGCTTCGATTGCAATGGAAAGGTCTCAATTCTACCTGAGTAGTAACTCGGTCTTTATATCGGAATATCCTTTCAGACATATTGATTTTCATAAATAATGCCCTTGGAATAAACAGAGCATCGGATTCGGGGATGCGCCTGGGTCCAGGAATCTATCCGTTTCAAATAGTTGTCGTTTTCAAGGAGGCCCTCTTCCCTGCCTCCGGTAAAAGGGAAATTTGCGCGCCGCAGGGAGTTGGCATGAACGATTCTCCCCAGTCCCGCCAGGTTTTTGATTTTCCGGTACCCTTTCCTTTCCAGTTTTTTATAAAAGTTGCCGTCTTCGGTACCCCATGCGGGAAGCCCTTCGACATAGCCGTTAACTTCCTCCCAGGCTTTTTTGGGCATGATGCAGTTGCCGCCCCCATATTCCATGGACCGATCATGCTGCGTTACCGGTTCCCTCAAATAAAAAAGCCTGGTCGATGAGGGATTTATGACGTCCAGGAAATTCATGGCATCGGTGGTGAAATCGCAATCGATAGTTTGGATATAGTGGCCCGAAGCGTGGCGAATGGCGATATTTCTCGTTTTGCCGGAATCAAAATATCGTTGATCGGGAACCTGCAGGACGATAATGCGGTCATCGCCTGTTGCGCCGGCAATGGATAGGACATCATCGTGCATGCCCCAATTCACGATGATGATCTGGTCGTATTCTTTTATCTGGCACCATGTGGGCAAGGCTTTTTGAAGCTGCTCCGGGCGTTTCATTACCCTCGTGGTCAATGACAGGGAAAAACCCTTAATCATCGTGGGCCTTTCCGGGCTTCTGCGAAGGCAATGCCTCGCGCCGGATGATGAAAAGAACGATCATTTCCCGGTATTTGGAATGTTTCTTGCGGGGGGGGGGAATTCACTCATGCATCGGCCTCCGGTTTGCGCAAGTAATGAATATTATTCCTGGCCATGCATTCGTGCAAGGGTGGGAGGATCTCTTTGGAGGTTAACACTAAATTGCCGCCTTTGGCTACTTTTGTAATGCTTTCGGGGAGTGCTTTGCATGAGACCCGGGGAAACGTAACGGGATTCCAACACTCCTGCCAACTGTTCTTTGACATTGTCGGCAGGAGGAGAAGCACCTGGTTCCTCTCCTTTTTTAAAAGGAGTGGAATAGGGCGATTCGTGAATCGCCCCTACGAAGCATGTTTTAATCCGTTGTTTTCTACCTTATGGGAGCGTTGCGGGGGTGCGCAGGCGTTCGCCGGAGGCGAACATCGCCGCGCACCTCCGCAGGAAGGGGTGAGTCAAAGACCCCGCAGCCCGCGCTTTGGCGGGCGCGGAGGCTTTGACCAGGGGGAACCACCGCAAGGTGGTTCCCCCACCAAAGGCTGTGAGGTTGGTTCCCCCACCAAAGGCTGCGAGGTTGGTTCCCCTGCCAAAGTAAGGTGCTGCCGGAAAGGCAACTTCTATTGATCTTACGTGTCAGCAAATTCCGGCAAAATGCTGCATCACTATCGCCCCGGCCGCGGCCACATTGAGCGACTCGACCTTCACTCTGTTAATCGGGATGGTAACCCTTACATCGGCTATTTCCAGTAGTTCTCCGCCCAACCCTCCCCCTTCGCTGCCGAGCATGATGACGACCGGGCCTTCGATCCGGCAATCGGCGACCGGCGTGCCGTCGAGCGAGGCGGCGACGAGCTTATGCCCCCTCCCCTTCAGGCTCTGCGCAAGTTCGATGTACCGCGAGGTCCGGCAGGACCACACCGACAGGATCGATCCCGCCGTGGCCTGGAGGGCCTTGGGGGAGAACTGGTCGGCGCACGCCGGGCTCAGGAGAACCCCGGCGAAGTCGAGTGCCGCGGCGGTACGGATGAGCGTTCCCACATTCCCGGGATCCTGGATCCCATCGAGCAGGAGCAGCCGCCCGACGGGCAATTGCTCTTCGGAAAAGCCGCGGGGAATCCGCACCACGGCGGCGATTCCCTGCGGCGTCTTCGCCGAGATGATCGAGGCGAACTGACGATCGGAAAGGGTACGGACGGGACGGCCGAACCGGGCGGTGTCGCCGGTAAAGGCTTCGGACCGGAGGAGTTCGACGATGTCGAGCGGGGCGGCGGCGCACACCTGTTCGACGGCGCGGGGCCCTTCGACGAGAAAGCAGCCGCTTGCCTTCCGGCTGCGCGGGTCGGCGAGTTCGCGATACCAGGAGAGGGGTTTCATGGGGTGTGAGCCCGATAGAGAAGAAAATGCCGTTCACGGCGGGCACGTCGGACCATGAACGGCATGGAGAGTGGTGCCTTCAAGGGAGGAGGATACTCCTCTCCCCGCCCTTGCAGTGCGGATCCGCCGGGAGCTACTTGCTCTCTTTGGGCCTGGTATCCTTTGCCTTGCGCTCCTTGATGCGCGTCGATTTCCCGGTAAGCTTGCGAAGGTAGAAGA
Organism: uncultured Fibrobacteraceae bacterium; assembly: GCA_964651515.1. Classification (GTDB taxonomy): domain Bacteria; phylum Fibrobacterota; class Chitinivibrionia; order Chitinivibrionales; family Chitinispirillaceae; genus BOG-1184. The sequence continues at coordinate 59,338 of CAZYYB010000005.1, read as the reverse complement.
GCTTCGCGCGGCGGACGCGGCCGTGTTTCACCACCTTGATCTCGGAGATGAGCGGCGAATGGACCGGGAAAATACGCTCGACGAAGACGTTTCCCGACGATTTACGCACCGTAATGGTTGCGCCGGTACCCGCCCCGCGGGTCTGGATGACCGTTCCCTGGTACTGCTGAATGCGTTCCTTATCGCCCTCTTTGATCCGCAGGGAGATGATGATGGTATCGCCCGGCGCATAATCGACCTTGCGTTCCGACAACTGTTTACGCTCCACTGCTTTGATGATTTCCTGCACACCGACCTCCTCTGCTACTATGTATATGCGTGTATGAAAATTTGTATCCCTATGAGCATGTAAGTTCAATCGCCCGTATTATTTTCAGCCCGGGCCCGCTCCTCGAACGCCTTCCATAAATCAGGCCGTCGCTCCTTCGTTATCCTGACCGCGTTCTCCTTTTTCCAGGCCGCGATATTGACATGGTGCCCGCTCAGGAGGATCTCCGGCACCCGCATTCCCTCGAACTCCTCGGGCCGGGTATATTCCGGATAGCTCAGGAGCCCGTCGTAATGCGAATCGGCCTCCGCGCTCTCCCGGTTGTTCAGGGCTCCGGGAATGAGCCGCGTCAGGGCGTCGACAAGAAGCATTGCCGGTACCTCGCCGCCCGAAACGACATAATCGCCGACCGACAGCTCCCGGTCGACGTATCGGTCGCGGATGCGCTGATCGATCCCCTTGTACCTGCCGCACAGGATGATGAGCGACCGCTCGGCCAGAAGCGATTCCACGATCCCCTGATTCAGCGGTTCTCCCTGCGGCGTCAGGAAAATCACCTTCGGCTGCATGCTTTCCCGCAGCCGTACCGTGTCTTTGATTGCCGCCGCGAGGGGGCCGGGCTTCAAGAGCATGCCCGCATCGCCGCCGTAAGGGTAATCATCGACGGTTTTGTGGCGCAGATCATCGGAGTAATCGCGGATATTGTGCAGGGCGATCGAAATGAGACCGCGCTCCTGCGCCCGCAGGATGATGCTGTCCGAAAACGCTCCCTCGAACATGCCGGGGAAAAGCGTCAGGATATCAAAGAACATGTTCTCATCCGCTGTTCAGGAACCCTCAGTCAAGAACTTCCCTGATGTAGGTTTGGCGCGCCGTAATGCGCCCCGCGGCGATATCGATCGCCGCGATTGCCAGGTCCATGAGCGGCAGCAGTACGGTTTCTCCCCCCGTAAGCTTCACTTCGAGCGTGTCGACCGAGGGGAAATTATGCACGTCAATAACCGTTCCAAGGAGCCCGCCATCCTGGTCCCCGAATACCGCCAGACCCTTGAGCTCGAAATGGTAAAACTTTCCCGCCTCCCGCTGCCGGAGTGCCCCCTGCTCGATGAAAATCTGCTGGCCGCGAAAACCTTCGGCCGCGGTGCGATCCGCCGCTTCGGCAAACCGGCAGCGATACTCCTTGGGCAGCGCGACGATCTTCGTCACCGTGACGACGCGGGCACGATCGAGTTCCTTTCCCAGCCGGACTTGGCAGGGAAGGGGCAGTGCGGAAAAAGTATCGCCGAACGGCTCGACGGCGCAGTACCCTTCAAGCCCGACCGGCCGTTTTACAACGGCAATGGCAATCCATTCTCCCGGCATTGTCGAAGCCCTTCGCCGCACCGGCGACCCACGGTCGCCCGGAGCGCGACGGCTGATCAGGCGCTCTTCTCGTGCTTCGGCTTTGTCTTGCGCTTGCGCTCCGGGAGCCGCTCGATCGCGGGAGCTTCCACCGCCTCGGGCGTTTCCGACGGTACAACCTTCGCTGCCGCCTCGATCTTTTCGATGGCGCGATCCTGCTTGAACAGGTTGGCGACGGTCTCGCTCGGTTCGGCGCCCTGGCTCAGCCAGTACGCAACGCGATCCAGCTTATAGACGAATTTTTTCGGATTCGCCTGCGGATCATAGTTCCCGATGTTCTCGAGAAAACGGCCATCCCGCTGCATGCGGCTGTCGGCTACCACGATACGGTAGCGTACGATCTTTTTCCTGCCCGTTCGGGCTAAACGGATTTTTACTGACAAGCATCACCCCTCTGGCAAAAATGTGTTGGTCGACGAGTATCACTATTCATTGACTAAAACGGGGACAGGCTGCGCATCGCTGCGGCCTGTCCCCGTTTACCGGCAATTTTATTCATGCGCTTCATCATGACTTTAATCGTGTCGAACTGCTTGAGCAGTTTATTGACATCCTGAACGGTCGTGCCGCTGCCGGAAGCGATCCGGCGCCTTCGCTGTCCATCGATGAGAAACGGCTTATCCCGCTCCGACTTCGTCATCGAGCAGATAATGGCCTCTATTTTATCGACGCTTTTATTATCCAACTCGGCATTGGAAAGATTATGGCCCATACCCGGGATCATGGAGATGAGATCGCCCAGGGGCCCCATTTTCTTGATCTGGCGGAGCTGTTCGAGAAAATCCTGGAGGGTAAACATGTTCCGCCGGATTTTCTTTTCGAGCTTCTCGGCCTTGTCCGCATCGACGGTCTCCTGGGCACGCTCAACGAGCGATACGATGTCGCCCATGCCGAGGATACGCGAGGCCATGCGATCGGGGTAGAACTGCTCGATCCCGTCCGGCTTTTCACTGACCCCGATAAACTGGACCGGAACGCCGGTGACGTCGAGAATCGAGAGGGCCGCGCCGCCGCGGGCGTCGCCGTCCATTTTTGTCAGGAAGACGCCGGTAAAATGAATCTCCCGGTAAAACTCCGTCGCGACGTTGATCGCATCCTGCCCGGTCATGGCGTCGGCGGCGAAAAAAATCTCGTCGGGCTTTATCGATTCGCAGATGGAGCGCAGCTCGGTCATCATTTCGACGTCGATGTGAAGCCGCCCCGCGGTGTCGATGATCACGAGCGTGTTGCCGTCGCGCCTGGCCCGTTCGATCGCCTCTTTTGCGATGGCCAGCGGTTTTGCCGAGCGATCGGAATATACTGGAATGGCCAGCGCCTTACCAAGCGTCTCGAGCTGATCGACCGCCGCGGGACGATAGATGTCGCACGCCGCCAGAAGCGGCCTGTGGCCCTGCTTCCGGTAGAAGAGCCCGAGTTTCGCGCATGCCGTGGTCTTGCCCGATCCCTGGAGGCCGGCAAGTATAATGATATTGGTGCGATTCGTGTGAAACCGAAGCTGCCTCGCCGTACCGCCCATGAGCGCGGTCAGCTCGTCGTAGACCAGTTTAACGAACTGCTGCCCGGGCGTGATGCTCTCGAGAACCTGCGCGCCGAGCGCCTTCTCCTGGACCGCGGTCGTGAATTTCTTCACCACGCGATAGTTCACATCGGCTTCGAGCAGCGCGCGTTTAACCTCGCGCACCGCCTCGGCGATGTTCTCCTCGGAGAGCTTGCCGCGGCCGCGAATCTTCTTGAAAATCGCGTCGAATCGATTGGACAGTTCTTCAAACATAGGGGCCGGAAGCGCTTCTCTTTCGCGAATGATTGCAAAACAGGTAAATTTAGATAATCTCTTAAAATAAGTTGCGGATGGAACCCTGAACAAGCAAAAGCGAGGAAATCATGGATACACCCTTCCCGGTAAAAAAGGCCATCGTCACCGGCGGCAGCAGCGGACTAGGCTACGCCGTTGCCACGGCGCTGCTCAAAAGCGGTTCAACCGTCGTTAATGTCTCCCGGACCGGATGCGATCTCGGGTGCGAACACCTCCCGACCGATCTCACCGACAACGCCTCCATTGCGGCCATGGTCGAAACCGTGCGGGAGCGGCATCAGGATTGCGACCTGCTCGTCTCCTGCGCCGGTCTCATGCACTGGGCCGAAGTGGGCAATAATCCGCTGTCCCAGATCGATAACGACCTGGCCGTGAACCTTACCGGTATGATCAAGGTCGTGGACGGCATCATGCCCCTTATCAAAAAAAACCGGGGCGATGTCGTCATCGTCGGCTCCACGAGCTCCTTCACGACCTCGGCGGGGAGTTCCCTCTACTGCGCCGCCAAGCACGGCGTGGTCGGCTACATCAAGGCGCTGCAAACCGAATTTGCAAACCAGGATGTCCGGATCCACGGCATCCATCCCGGCGGCTTCAAGTCCCAGTTCCACATCAAGGCGCAGAGCAACCTGAAGCAGGAGATCCTCATGGATCCCAATGAACTCGCGGCAATGATCCTCTCCTTCGTAGCGCTGCCGAGAAATATGCAGGTGTCGGAGATCATCATCAACAGGAAAAATCTGCCCGCAGGCTGAACAAAATCGGAGCCGGCGGCCGGGCGCTATGCCGTCGCCCTGAAAGAGTTCCGGCTCACGCAGGGTATCTATATTTTTCGTTTCAAATCCGTCGACCTGGATAAGACCATGGCGGTCGTGCTGCCGGGGCGCTGACACGAGGTCGGCGGATTTGACTCCGGCTTTCGCGAAGTCTAAATTATTCAGGGGGAAGGATTCCGTCAATCCTCCGCCGAGTGCCAGGACCACAACACCTCAAGGAAGGAGCACACCATGCCTCACCGGTTCAAAACAGCCAGCGCGACCGTCTTTGCGGCGCTTTTCGCTTTCGTTTCGCTGTCCTTCAGCCAGCCGACCCTCTCGACACCGACGAATGGCGCCATTAACCAGCCGCTTTCGGTGAACATCGGCTGGAACGCATTTACCGGGGCCTCAGGCTATATGCTCCAGGTCGACATCGACTCGAATTTCTCCTCCCCGCTCATCGACCAGAGCGGGCTTGTCGTCACCTCCGAACTTATCAACGGGCTGTTGCAGAATACGACCTACTTCTGGCGCGTCAATGCGAGCGTCGGAACCGGCACGAGCGGCTGGTCGGCGGTGTGGAGCTTCGCAACAATTCCGAACCCGCCGGCCATGCCGGTCCTGAGCTCTCCGTCAAGCGGCACGATCGGGCAGCCGGTTCCGACAAACCTGGCCTGGAATGCGGATGCCGGGGCGGCTTCCTATGCCCTGCAGGTTTCCAACACATCGAGCTTCACGACCTTCGCCTTCAATCAGGCCGGCCTGACCTCAACGTCACAACCGGTCGGCGGACTGGCGGCAACCGCGACCTATTACTGGCGGGTGAACGCAACCAATGCGGGAGGGACGAGCGCCTGGTCGGGGGCGTGGAGTTTTACGACGCCGCTCTTCCCGTCTGCCGCACCCTCGCTGTCGACCCCTTCCAACGGCGCAGCAAATGAACCCATAATGCTCACGCTGGCCTGGAATTCGGTCGCCAATGCAACCGGCTATGCCGTCATGGTGGCCACAACTTCAGATTTTTCCGTATCATTTGCGGAAGGCTCGGTTTCCTCAACGCAATTCGTCGTTTCGGGGCTTGCAAATGCCGCCACCTATTATTGGGAGGTCAATGCCTTTAGTGCGAACGGGACGAGTCCCTGGTCGGGCGCCTGGCACTTTTCGACCGTCATCACGACCCCGGCCGCACCCGTTCTCGCCGGGCCGGCAAGCGGCACCGGTGACCAGGGAACCTCGATTACCTTGAGCTGGAACACCGCAACGAACGCGGCATCGTACGGAATACAGGTCTCCTCGACCTCGAATTTCACGACTTTTACGTTCAACAAAACCGGCGTCACCACGCTCTCCGAGGCCGTAACCGGGCTGGCGCTCAATACCACCTACTACTGGCAGGTAAACGCCACCAATGCCGGGGGAACCAGCGCATGGTCGGGCGCCTGGAGTTTTTCGACGGTCGGCAGCGTGCCGGTCGTACCCACACTCGTCTCGCCATCCAACTCGGCTCTGACCGGGCTGTCGCCGACGCTTTCCTGGAGCCTCGTCATCGGTGCGACAACCTACGGCCTGCAGGTCTCGACTTCCGCCGCATTCGGATCCACGGTTTTCAGCCAGACGGCGCTCACTTCCAACTCGCAGCCGATCACCTTGACCGCGGGCATATACTACTGGAGGGCCAGGGCGACGAATGCGGGCGGTTCCAGTACCTGGTCGGCCTCCTGGCTGTTCGCCGCGGAGCCGGCTTCGGTGATTGCCGCAGGAGAGAAAATCCCGGCTTCCTTCGCGCGCCTGGATAACGAGATCCTGACCTATGCGATTCAGCAGCCGGGTACCGTCTCAATTGCGCTCTTTGCGGTTAACGGCAGGCAGGTCATGGCGCTCACCCGGGAGCAGGCGGCGGGAAGCTACCGGTTATCGCTCCGGGACCGCGCGATTTCCGACGGCAGGTATATTCTGCAGTTCAGGTCGGGAAGCCTGAACCGGCAGATGGAGGTATTCCTTTCGAACCGATAAGAAGAATGCTTGATTGGTAGGCAGAACGCCCATTTTGCCGCAAAGGCAGAATGGGCGTTTTTTCGTTATAACCGCTGAAGGCTCCACAAAGGTCGGGCGATCCGGCCCGTGTTTCACCGCATCGAGTCGTTCGGCCAGAGAACGAAATTGAAGGGAGTATTCCGGTCAACCGAAAGTATGCCGCTCGAATCCTTGAGCGGAGCCACCTGCAGGAAACACTCGGGGGTTGCCGTCGGCGGTCCGACAAAATAAACGATGTAGGCATTGGCTCCCTGCAGCACGACCATGGCGTGATTGCCGGCATAATTATCGTCGGTCCGGGTTCCGACATCGGCAAGAATATTCGTGCTCTGCTGCGTCCAATGCCATCCGTCCGTTCCCCGATAGACGATCAGGCCCACCTTGTCCGGGTCCCAGAGCATCCACCAGTAATTTTTCCAGTAAAAAACAAACGGCCCCTCGCCGCCCCGGGTGACCGTCCCGCTGTCCGACCAGTGGATCAGGTCGGTGCTCTGCATCACGGTCGTGGATTTATTCCACAAGTGCCATTTACTGTCGCTTGCGAAGTAATGGACGCACGGATCGATTTCACTTTCGACAAATTTCGGCGGCAGGGTATCGTAGCTCCAGCCATTGAGGGGGTTGGTCGTGCTGGTAAGATGATAGATCCCCGCGATGCTCTCGTTCCAGGTGGCCAATATGCCTGGGGTAAAGGCGACATACAGGTGGTACATGCCGTTGTTATAAATGATGTCCGGAGCCCAGAAGGTGTTCGTATCCGAATTCCAGTTCAACGTGGAGCCGCCTTTGATGCTCTCCACGCCGCGGTATTGCCAGGTGGCTCCGCCGTCCATGCTCGAACAGGCGCCGATATCGGTACCGAATACCCATCCGTCGGGCGTGGGACAGTCGGAGGTGCAGTTGGTTGCACGGCGGTTTGTGTAGATAATCCAGAAATCCTTTTCCCCATAGTTATAGAACATGGTCGGGTCCGAGGCGCCGTGGTGTATCGGGTCGTCCCACAGCGGCGCGGGTGCAAGCTGCATGGTCGTCATCGAATCCAGCGCGATATCGGCAAGCGAATCGACAAGCTGCGAAAGGGTTACTTTTTTCGCCTTATAGCCGGCTCTCCAGATATGCAGGGTATCTACGATCGTCGAATCCGCCGCTGCCGCCACCGTTGCAAGCAGATTATTCCCGGTGGTGAAAGCCCCGGGGGAAGAAACCGGAATGGACGAGGAGTACAAAACATTGCCGTCGAGCACGGCTACTTTGAATGAGGCGGCTATTTTCTTTCCGATTTCGAGGTTCAGGATATACCCGCCCGGATGCCGGTCCTGCACCAGGCGGGAAATATCGACCAGCCGGGCTTTGGCGGATTTATCGAAAGCAACCGTCTGAACGACTCGTCCATTCAGGTCGGCAATGCAGAATCCGGTGCAGGGCGACAGGTCGGTGCGCAGCCAGAGCGCACCCTTGTCGCGGAACAGGATGGGCTGCCCGGCATCCGTGAGCTGCTGCCTGACCGAAACGGGCGATCCCAGGACAAACGTCCCGTTGGTCAGTGTGAAGGACGAAAGCCCATTGACGAGAAGCCGCGGAATAGCGGAATCGATGGGAGCGCCGCTTGTCGAGGAGATAATTCTCCCCCTGAGATAGGGCGTTGCAGCCATGAGGGGAAAGGAGACAAGAACCAGAAGCGGGATGCCTTTCGTTTTTCCAATGAAAGCCATGGCAGGACTCCTTGCGATGATGTATTGCTGAACAGGCATAGCGAGCGCATTACAGGCTGCTCCGCGGTCCCCGCAGCTTGCTGCGGGGAGATTCTATCCCATCACATATCCGTAAAAGGTATCTTTTGTCGTAATATACTAAATTCTCGACGGGTACTGATTATAATTTTCCGGTGTCTAACCTTTTTTGCTGCCGCGCAGCAGCGGTAATCGAGCATGCATGGGCTCCGGGGACAAATTCCGACCGACCACGCATTCTCTCCCGGCAAAAGGGCCTGTCTGCATTTGCCTCTCCGTATATGGTATTTTTGGTTGTAATGGACCTATCCGAGCTTCTCGTGCGGGAACCGACCTACTTCATGCAGGCAGCTTATCAGGAGGCGCTCAAGGCGCTCGATGAGGGCGAAGTGCCCATCGGTGCCGTCATCGAAAAAAATGGCTCGATCATCGGCCGCGGCTACAACCGGATCGAACAGCTCGGCGATGCGACCGCCCATGCCGAAATTATCGCCATCACGGCCGCCGCATCGAGCCTTTCGACCTGGCGGCTCGACGGCTGCACCCTGTACGTCACCATCGAACCGTGCATCATGTGCCTGGGAGCTCTCCTGCACTCCCGTGTCGGCGCCATCGTATTCGGGGCGCACGATCCCCGTCTCGGTGCGATCGATACGAATAGCTACCGGGCCGGGCTCGAAAGATCCTATGGGTTTTTTCCCGAAGTTACCCGCGGCGTCCTGGCCGGGGAGAGTTCAAAACTCCTGAGTTCGTTTTTCAAGGAGCTCAGGATGAAAAACCGGGCTGACCCACGGTAGGCGGACCGGGCTCTTCCACACTTTAATTCGGCTCTTTACCTCAAATCCGCGAAACTGTATTATTTTGTATAATATGTTTTCATCACGCCGCCCTCTCTACCCGGGATTCCTCCTCTCCCTCACCCTGCTCATTATCGCTTCGCTCCCTCTGAGCGCTGCGGAAAGTCTGACCCTGACCGTTCAGACCATTGAGGGCAAAGCGCAGGTTCAGCGGAGCGGCAGGCACTCCTGGGAGAAGCTGTCGACGGGACGCAGGCTCTCGGATAACGATCTCATCGAAACCGATTTCAACTCCCGCCTTACGCTGAAATTATCGGACGGCGGAAGCGCTATTATCGGGTCCGATTCACGAACACTTATTGCCATTGTTAAAAAATCCCGGACAGGCGGCGAAGAAGCGGGATTCTCGCTTTTAAGCGGCGGCATCCTCCTTGGTGCCATCGGGCATCCTCTCGCCGTCTACACCGGCAATGCGGTCGGTGAGATCGACAGCGGGGTACTTGCGGTGATGATCGAAACCGAAGGACGCCGGACCGGGCTGCTCAATCTGGGTGGTGAAGCGCTCATTCGCGGCATCATGCAGCAAAAAAGCAGGAAACTATCGCCGGGGAGGGCTAGTTTCGTCATTCCCGGAAGAGACCCGGTTTTCCACATCCCGATTTCATACCGGCATGTGGCCGCACTCAAGCGGCTGTTCGGCGACGACTGCATCGAGAAGCAATTGCAGGCTTCGAATATCATCCCGCTCGACGACAAGCAGGCCGACAACAGCCTGGCGCTTTCGCTTCAGGAAAGCAACGACTCACTCGGAACGGGCCGGCAGTTCTATGAACGACTCTTCAGTCTCAATAAAATCTGGGGCTCGATTCTCAGCGATCGCTCCATCGTGGAGCGGCCCTACACCCCCGTTCTCCGGCCGAGTACCCCGTCGGACAGCGCGCTTTCGGTCGGCCTTACCGGCGATATCGGGCATTTCAATACCACCGCTCGAACCTATGCCGAGCTCGTTCCCTGCTGGAAAAACGACCGGATCGAAGCGGCGCTCAGGCTCTCCATCGCCCAGAACACGGCCGATCAGAAAATTACCGGCCTGAACTCGACCGCCGGCATCCTGGACAAACTGGAGCACCTGACCGTGGGCAGCGTCGCCGATTCGCTCTATTTCACCGCAGGCACCCTGTACGATCTCACCCTCGGCAACGGCCTCATGGTCAACCATTTCCGCAACGACGATAATAACAGCATTTTTCATCCCCTCGGGATCGCCGGGGAGGCCCGATACTCCAACCTGCTCGATATCAAGGGATTTCTCGCCGATGTCACCGACCCGTCGCTCGGCGGCGTCTACGTCAAGTCCTGCCCCTCCATTTATACCTTCGGCGCGGGCTACTATTTCGACGGCAACCCGTACCGGCGTCCACCAAGCGACAGCGGTCTGCGGTACACCAACCCATGGCCGCCTTCCCGCACCGTCGTCGATACGGCAAAGGGTCAGGCCGGGGTCGGCACCTATGAGATCACCCTGGGAGCGAACGGTATCTGCTATTACGGCTTTCAGTCGAAGGTACTCCTCGACTTTGCCCAGGACCGGTTCGGCGGCATCGATAACGGCGACCTGTATAAAATTCCGGACATCGAATTGAACTGGCCGGGAATCGCCCTTTCTTTCGGGTTCATGCTTGAAAAAGGCACCATTGTTTCCGACGAATTCGATGAGTTTTATTACTCGCGCCGTTCATTTTTCAGGGGCGACACCCTGCTCACCGAAAACACCTCGCTCACCGGCAAACGATTGGCCCGGACGCTGTATATCAACTATGCGGCAAACCTCGGCACGGGCATTGATTTCAGCGCCGGGTATTCGCAGGTGCTCGGTCCGGACAGCGCCATCAAGGTTCTGACCACCGTTGCAAATGCCGGCAGCAACGAACCCGTGTATTCCCCCGACTACTCGTTTCATCTGCGTCTCTCCCTGGACGACCGCGCCGTATCGTTTATCAAATACGCCTCGGTCTATGCCTGCCAGAACCATGCCGGGCTCTTTCCCCCATCGGGAGCGTTCCTTGATACCTGGAACTCCGAAGCGGGGTTTGATTTCATGACCCGGCCGCTCATCCAGTCGTTCTCCCTGCAGGGCGGCGGACGCTACTACCATGTCGACAATGATTTTTCTTCGACCGGCGATGGATATCCGGGCAAGGGGGTGTGGGAGTTCTCCCTGGGCGCGGTCTGGGGCATGCTGTGATGAACGAAGGGGAAGCCGCGTACATCGATGGGCTTCTCGATCGCGCGATCGACGAGGATCTCGGGGAAAGCGGCGACCGCACCTCGAACGCTCTCTTCGCCGAGGGCGATTCCGCCGAAGCCGTGATACGAAGCAAAGAGACGGGCGTTCTCTCCGGTGCGTTTCTCATCGAGCCGCTCTTTTCAAAAATCGATGCATCCGTCGAGATTACGCTCGGCTGCGACGACGGGAGTCCGCTCTTCCGGGGAGGTGAAATCTGCCGTCTGAAAGGGCCCATACGCGGCATTCTTGCCGGAGAGCGGATTGCGCTCAACTTTCTCCAGCGCCTCTCGGGCATCGCCACGCTGACCTCGCACTACCATGCCGCCATCGCCCACACCCCGGCCCGGCTGCTCGATACCCGGAAAACCACGCCGGGCCTGCGACTCCTCGAACGGCTCGCCGTCCGGCACGGCGGCGGTACGAATCACCGATTCGGCCTCTTCGATATGATGCTTATCAAGGACACCCATGTCAAGCACGCCGGCGGCGTGACGGCCGCGCTCGAAAAGGCGATGCACTCCCGCGGGGCCGGAATCCTCCCGAAAATCGAGGTCGAGGTCCAGAGCATGGATGAATTCGACGAGGCGCTGCAATTTCCGCCCGACCGCATCATGCTCGACAACATGAGCCTTTCCGCAATGCGGCAATGCGTCGCGAGGAAACTCGCCGCCGGTGTCGCCGTCGAGCTCGAAGCGAGCGGCAACATCACGCTCGAATCGATAGCCGCGGTTGCCGAAACCGGGGTCGATTTCATCTCCTGCGGAGCGATCACGCACAGCGCGAAGGCGCTCGACATTCATCTGATCATTGCCTGACGGCATCAACGACGATACCCCATGCTCGCCGGCACACTTTCAAATCTTCCCATCGTCGAACGATTCGACACCTACCGGGTCGCACCTTCGACCAATGACCTTGCCCGCGCGATAACGGCGTTTCCCGGGCAGGGAATTTTCGTCATCCAGGCCGATCGGCAGACCGCCGGTCGCGGACGTTCGGGAGCCCCCTATTTTTCCGGTGAGGGCGGATTGTGGGCGACGATAGTGGCTCCGCTCCCCTCCCTGGTCGACCATTTCAGCCATAACCGCGCGCTCTCGCTCGCCATCGCCGAGGCGGCCGAGGAAACAGCCGGAATTCCCGCATCCTCGATTGCCGTCAAGTGGCCGAACGACCTCTACCTCGCCGGGAAAAAAGTGTGCGGCATCCTCCTCGAAAATCACCCGGTGCGGAGCGACCTGCTGATCATGGGATTCGGCCTCAATGTCAACATCGCGCCGACCGATTTTCCCGCCGAACTGGGCGGCTGCGCGACATCGCTCTCGATGGAAACCGGGAGACCGGTTTCCCGTTCGCGTCTTCTCGAAGCGATCATCGGCCGCTACCGGGCGAATCTCGCCGTCGAATCGTCCCTCGCGCATGCATCCTACCTGAGGCGGCTGTACCGGCGCGGCGACCGTGCCGAAGTGGAGAGGCGACAGGGGATCGTCGAGGGCGTCGAACCCGACGGGCGGCTCCGCCTCCGTTGCGGCCATGAACTACTTTTTTTTGTTTCCGGCCACGTTCGGTTTATCGATACGCGGGAGGATATCGTCCGATGAAAAACCGCGCGCCGTCGACCCTTGCCGTCGATATCGGCAACTCCTGCCTGCACATCGGCATCGTCGAGCCCGAACTCCTCCGGTGCCTGACCCGGTTCGACCTGCCGCTCCACGCCGTCGCCCGCCGGCTGCCGTGGCTGGTTGACAAGGCCGTTTCCGCCGCAATTGCCCGACACGCACCGGTCGACCGCGCGGTGATCGCCGGGGGCGGCAGGGGGCTTGCCCGGACCATACGCGGGCTCCTGAGGGAGTTCGACATCACGGCAGTTGCGGATGTGGCCTGGCACCCCGGTCTGCCGGTACACTTCCACTATAAGAAGCTCCAGCTCCTCGGCGTCGACCGCATCGCCGATGCACTGTACGCCGCCGCGGCGTACCCGAAACGCAACGTCATCATCATCGATGCGGGTACGGCGGTAACGGTCGATGCGCTGACGGGCAAGGGCGAATTCCTGGGCGGGGTTATCTTTCCCGGCCATGCCGCGGCGCTCCAGTCACTCCATACGGCCGCGCCCGCGCTTCCCGAGATTGACCTTCCGAAAATCACCCCCGGGCTTCCCGGCACGTCGACCGAAGAGGGTATGGCCGCGGGCGTCGTCCATGCCATTGCCGGCGGACTCAACCTTCTCGTCGCAAAATACCGGGAACTGCTCGGCGGGAAGGCCGTCGTGCTCCCGACCGGACGGGGGTGGGATGGAGTGAGGGAGCTGGTCGATTTCACGTATACCGAATGCCCGGAAATGACGCTGATCGGAACGGGACTGTTTCAGGAAAAAGTGACAGAGTGACAAAGTAACAAAGCAAAGGATTCACTATGGCTTGCAAAGCTTCGTTCGTTTTTCGCTGTCTGGCCGTCATCGCGATCGGTCTCGGTGTACCGGCAGGGTGTTCTTCGCCGACGACCGCGGTAACCGGGCCCGCGAAACTTACCATAGTCAATAGTTCATCGGAGACGCTCGAATCCGTCTTCTGGCATGGTGTTTCATTCGGCACGATAAGCGTCGACACCGTGAGTTCCCGGATGGTTACCGGCACCACTGCCGGCGGCGTGCTGACCTTCTACCGGGGATCGCAGCAATGCTCCATAGATCTGGATATTCCTCCGGACGACACCGTCGTATTCACCATCCGGGATACGACCTCGTGTTACTATTACAAATAAAAGGGCATGGGCCACAGGTCAATTGAATCGACCGTTATTTTACGCTCCCTCCCGCACCGCGACCAGCTTCCCTATCGCCAGGTGCAGCGAATTCACCACATCGCCCGCGACCACCGAGTACTCCCCGAGTTTTCCGCTCGCCATGGTACCGGTTTCACCGAGGAGCCAGGCGCCGAGAATCGCGGCGTGGGCGACCGGGGCCCCCTGGGCCAGGAGCGAAACGATGATTCCGGAGAGCACGTCCCCGCTCCCTGCCTTGGCAAGGCAGGAGTTACCGAAAGGCAATATCCAGGCGTTGTCGTCCGGGGCGGCGACGAGCATCGGGTTGCCCTTGAACAGTATGACCAGCCGCAGCTCCCCCGCCTTCTCCTTGAGCCTCGCGATGAGCTTTGCCGGTGTCGCGGGAAGCTCGCCGAAGAGCCGCTGCCACTCCCCGGCATGGGGGGTGATGACCAGGTCGCCGCCGTGCGCGGCCAGCTCCTGCGACCGCCCCTTGTAGGCGTTGAGGCCGTCGGCATCGAGGATCGCGGGAATTTTCACGTTTGCGACGAGCTCGCGCACGAGCGCGGAGGTTTCCTCCCCGTGCGAGAGCCCCGGCCCGATGCAAAGCGCCTGCATCGTTGAGGCTTTCTCCCTGAGCAGGCCGATGGCCGACAGCGCGGCGGCGCCGCCGTCCGTTTCCGGAATCGGGTGGAGCACGGTCTCGGTGAGTTTGCAGGAGAGCGTGGGGATGAGCGACTCCGGCGCCGCCAGGTGGGTCATGCCGCAGCCGACGCGCATCGCCGCACCGGCAACGAGCGTCGCTGAGCCCGCCATGCCGCGCGACCCCACCAGAAGGAGCGCGAGGCCATGTTCGAATTTGCTTCCCGCCGGTTTTCTCTGCGGGAGAAGCGCGGCGATATTCTCGACGGTGGGAAAAAAGAGCGACGGCTGCCGGGACTCCACCAGTTCGTCGGGGTAGCCGAGTTCCTGAACCACGAGCGTACCGACAAGAGCGCGGCCGGGGTAAAAGTAGAGGCCGATCTTCGGGAACCCCATGGTCACGGTCATGGTCGCCCTGATGCAGGGGGTTCCCGGAATGCCGGTGTCGTTATCGAGCCCCGAGGGGGTGTCGACGGCGATGACCGGCACCCTGGATTCGTTGATCGCCTCGATCGCCAGGGCGCAGAGCCCGTGCGGATCGTTTTTTGCGCCGGTCCCGAGCATGGCATCGATAATGAGCCGGTAGCGCGAAAAACCGGCGAGGTCCCCGGCGTCATCGAGGACGAGAAAATTGCCCTTTCGCCCGACGTATTCGTTGAAGGCGATCCGCGCCTCGCCCCGCAACTCATCGGCCGAGCCGAGGGCGAAACACATGACGCGATAGCCCGCTTCGAGAAGCAGCCGGGCGGCCACATACCCGTCGCCGCCGTTGTTGCCTTTGCCGCATACCACGGCGATTTCCCCGTCGGGCTCCGGATGCATGCCCCTCACCGCATCGAACAGGCCGGTACCGGCCTTCAGCATGTAGGAGTAGCTCTTGGTCAAATCATGGCCGATGGCGTCCTCATCCAGCACCCGCATCTGCGACACGGTCACTATGGGAATCATGCACTCCTCCTTGAGGCTTTTTTCGGGCGATTGCCGATGATTTATTAATATAGTTACCGCATCGGGGCAAGGTGCAGGGAGGCGGTGAATCGAGCTATATTGAGAAAAGAGAGGAGTACCCCATGCCACGACTGTTTGTCGCCGTCGATCTTCCGGAACGGATTAAGGACGACATCACGGCGACCTACATCGCCCTGCCGGGCGCGCGCTGGATCGACGAACCCCAGCTCCACCTGACGCTGCGATTTATCGGCGAAGTTCCGGGCGACAAGGCCGACCGCATCACGGCGGCGCTCCGGCAGGCGGGCGGAAGCGGCTTCCCGTTGCAGGTCCAGGGGGTCGGCTTCTTTCCGCCGCGCCGGGACCCGCGGATTCTCTGGGTCGGGCTCTCCGAAAGCGAGGAGCTTCTGCGCCTGCAGACGCGTATCGAGCGCAGCATCGTGTCGCTTGGTTTCGAAGCCGAAGGCCGGAAGTTCCACGCCCACGTCACCGTCGCCCGGCTCGACGCGACACCGCCGAATAAAGTAGCGGACTGGGTGACACAGCACAGCCTCTTCCGCACCGAGCCGTTCGCGGTATCGGCATTTCATCTGTATTCGAGCATTCTGAAGCGGGAAGGGGCGATACACGAGAAGTTGACGAGCTACGGCTTAGAGGGGTAAGAATTGCCGTAAATTGATCCAAAGTAAAGTCACCTTCTTTTCCGGGCACCCTTTCAATTGAGCTTTCGCTCTCGATTCCGACGCTCCATGCTTCGCCTGCCGCGATGGGTAGCCGAGCCGGCAGGTACAGCCCCGCTGACGCGACGTCAAAAAAACGGGTCATTGAAACTCTCCGCAGCCTTGCGATTTATATCCGTGCTAGCCTTTTTAAAAGTCTCTCCTAACATGCCCCAAACTCCCGAAGTCGATATTAGGTAATAAGAATAACCGGGAGAATGATCATGCGCTACGAAACGCTGCCATCTGCCCTATCTATAGAACAGAAGTCCGGCAAGAGCGGGTTGCCGTCGTCCCACCATCACCCGAAGGCCCGCTACCTGCTCATCATGGATGACGAGGAGCGCATAAGGGAGGTCGTCGGCATGTTCCTGCGGGCGATGGGGTACGCCGTTCTTGAGGCAAAAATCGGCGAAACGAATGTTCCTGAACACTGATTGGAAATGAGGATAAGACATGACGGCAAAGAATTGCTGGGAAGCGACGAGCTGCGGACGCGAGCCGGGCGGGCGAAAAGTCGGCGAGCTCGGGATATGCCCCGCGAGCCTGGAAAAATCCGTTAACGGATGCAACGGGGGCACGAACGGCGGCCGCGCCTGCTGGGCGATTCCGGGAACGTTCTGCGGCGGCGAGATCCAGCACTTTGAAACTCAGAAATGGGGAAGCTGCCGGCGATGTTCCTTCTTCTGGCAAGTCCAGCGGGAGGAGGGCCCGAACTATACGGGCGTCGGGCTGATCATGGAGCGGCTGTTGCATGCCCGGGCGCCCGCATCGGGGAGAAAAGCCGCCGCAATCGCGCAGTAGCGCAAGGCGTCAGGGATGACCCGGCGGCGGCACTCTCTTCCGGGCGGAAACGAAGTTACTCCCGCGGATAACCCTTCGTGAAAGGAGGCTTTTGTGAAAAAAGCCGATCTGCATGTCCACTCCATGTTTTCGGCGCATCCTTCCGAATGGTTTCTCCAGCGCCTGGGAACCAGGGAGTCGTATACCGGCCCCGAACAGGTGTATGCCTCGGCAAAAAGCAAGGGGATGGATTTCGTCACCATTACCGATCACAACCAGATCGATGGGGTTCTGGCCCTGAAGGAACGGCATCCCGACGACGTTTTCACCGGCGCGGAAATTACCGCCTACTTCCCGGAGGACCGCTGCAAAATCCATGTCCTCGTGTACGGTTTCACCCCCGATCAATTCCGCGAAATAGACCTGCTCCGCAGTGACATCTATCTGCTCCGCGATTTTATTCACCGGCAGAATCTTGCCCATTCGGTAGCCCATGCGACCTTCAACATCAACAAGAAGCTGGACATCAGCCATATCGAACGGCTGCTGCTCCTGTTTAATTTCTTCGAGGGATTCAACGGTGCGAGAACCCGGAGGGCCAACACGGAATTTGTAAAAATCCTTCAAGCCCTTGAAGCCTCCCACATCGGCGATCTGTATCGGAAATACCGTATCGAACCTATCGGTGCCGATCCCTGGATAAAGGGACTCACCGGCGGATCGGACGATCACGCCGGAATGTTCATCGGCGAAACCTTTACCTGCCTCCCGAGTGCCTGCACCTCCGGCGACTTTCTGACGAAACTGCGGGAGAAACAGTCGCAGCCCGGAGGTCGGCACAACAGCTTCCAGGGACTGGCTCTTTCAATTTACAAGATAGCGTATGACTTTTCCAGGAATAAAAGCAACGGCCTGCCCCGCTCTTTTCTGGGCATGCTCAACGGCTTGCTCTTCGACGGGGACCAGCTCGGATTGAAAAGCCGCCTTGCCCTGAATATGGCAAAAAGGGATCGGCCGAACAGGGAAATCGACTTCAAGCGCAGAATCGCCGATCTGGTGGTGGAATTTGACAGAATAAAACACCGATCATCGGCCGTAAAAGTCGACACGGTCTATAACCGCGTCGCGGAACTGACCGACGACCTGCTCATGAGTTTTTTGCAGGGAATAGGAAAGAACCTGCTCGCGGCGGATATCAACGAACTGGTACGCAACGTCTCCGGCCTTATTCCGGTCGTCTTTCTTTCGCTCCCCTATCTTACCACCTTCAGCCTGTTGAACGAATCGCGGACGCTGCAAAACCGCCTTGACGACGCCTTTGACCGCAGGAAGAACGGCACGAACAAGAAAATCCTGTGGTTTACCGACACACTCGCCGATCTCAACGGACCGTCCGAAACCATCCAGCACCTTGCGTGGATGAGCCACGGCAACGGTCTGCATCTGATACCGGTTACCTGCCTGCTTCCCGAAGAATTGAAGGTAAAGCTCCCACCGCAGGTGCTCAACCTCCCCACCCTGTGGACCTGGAACCCTTCCGAATTTTCACTGTATACGCTCAGGTTTCCGTCACTACTCACGTCGCTCCAGCTCGTCAACGAACAGGAACCCGATGAAATCGTCATTTCGACCCCCGGCCCGATCGGTCTCCTGGGAATTCTTGCGGCAAAATTGCTGCATGTAAGGTGCCGGGCGGTATTTCACACCGATTTTGCCGAGCAGGCCATCCATATCCTCGGTGATGAATCGGTGCACGGAATGATCGACGACTACCAGCGATGGTTCTACTCTCTCTGCGACGATATAAAGGTTCCGACGAAGGAGTACATTTCCATATTGTCCCGTAGAGGGTTCGATCCGGGAAAAATGTCGGTATTCCTGCGGGGGATCGAGCAGGATGTTTTCAAGCCCGTCGATAACGCACGGGCGCGCCTCGCGGCCGCACGGGGCATCCCGGGCGACGGCTTCACCATGGTGTATGCCGGAAGGATCAGCAGGGAAAAGCATGCGGATTTTATCGCCGAGCTCTACGAGGCATTCGCCGAAACTGTTCCCGATGCCAGGCTTCTCTTCTGCGGAAACGGACCGGAACCCTATTATTCCGAATTCAGGCAACGAATGGCCCGATACGACAATGTCCATTTCCTGGGCAGGTTGAAACGACACGACCTGCCGCTGATGTTTTCCGCCTCGGACCTCTTCCTGTTCCCGAGCACCACCGATACCTTCGGCATGGCGGTCATGGAGGCGCAGGCATGCGGACTCCCGGCCATCGTTTCCGATGTCGGCGGCCCGAAGGAAATCATCAGGAACGGCACAACCGGTTTTGTCGTCAGGGCCGGCAATCGGGAAGAGTGGCTGGATAAAATCGAGGAGGTTCGTCTCTCCCAGGCGGCCTGCCCGGAACAATACCGCGCCATGCGTATGGCGGCGCGCCACCATATCATCAGCGTTTTCAGTTGGGACAGAGTGCTTGCCGACCTCTTTGAGCTCCCGGCCGACAGTGTTTTCATCAACCAGGGTATCGGGAACGACCGGGAGGCCGCCCTGCACACCGCGTGACGGTTCCCCGACCTTCCCCCTCGTAGGCCTTCGGCAAGCGGTCATCGAATGACCCCTTCCCATGGAAACCGTTGCTGTCCAGAAGGCTGTCTCGTATTTTGGAGAGCGGATAGTTCTCAACCGGACACCGGAGGGAAGGCGTGCACATGAAGAAAATCATCGGGCAGGTAAAGATCGGATCGGGGCTCCTGATCGTACTTTTTCAAATAGCAACCGCCCAGTGGGTGCAGACCAACGGGCCGATGGAAGGCGTCGTCAGCGCACTTGCCGTGAAGGGGAGCAACCTCTTCGCCGGAACCGGCGGCGGCGGGGTCTGGTACCGGCCGATATCACAAATGGGAGTCATCAACCCCGGCACCCATAGTTCGAGGCTCCCCCGGAATGATTTCGAAATATCCACTCCGGGCCGGGGCAACCCGATTGCAACCGTTTCCTTCACGCTCCCCCATTCCGACCACGTGGCGATAACCGTTTACGATCTCTCCGGTCACGCCGTCGCCTCACCTGTCGACCGGAACCTCGATCCGGGCCTTCCACAGCTTCGCCTGGAATACCCGGAACCTGGCGCCCGGGCGTTATACGGTGCGGCTCAGGACGGGATCGGATGCCTATGTCAAAAGCATGTCGATTGTCCGGTAGGGTGGATTAACATTTTTTTGGATGGCCAGGCCGGATTCTAATAGCAGCGGTAACCTCAGGTGGGGACACTGCTTCACAGTTTCCCCACCATAAAAGCCACCTATCCGGAAACTATTTTTTAATCAAGACACCTCATACTTTCCAAGGATTTACCTACATGTTAGAAGCCGACCTCCACGTCCACTCCCTGTTCTCCGCCTGCGGCCTCCACACCATCCTCGAACTGCTCGAACGGGCCCGCACGGTCGGACTCAAGGCCATGGCCATCACCGATCACGGTCCCGGCGTGGGAGAGGGGCGGCTCACGAGTGTCTTCTTCGAGCGGTTCAGATCACCGTTCCCGGATATCAGGCTCTACAAGGGTCTCGAACTCAACGTTCTGCCCGAGAGAGGAAATATCGATGTAGTCTGGCAGTACATGCCTTTCATCGATATCCTGCTCCTCGGCGTCCACCCGAACCTCAAAACCGGGCAGTCGAAGGCGTTCTACACCGACCTTCTGGTCGCAGCGCTGGAGAACAATCCGTTTGTCGATATCCTGACCCATCCTAACGACCCCTCCTACCCCCTCGATTACCGCACGGTTGCCCGGACCGCGAAGCGTTTGGGCATGGCAGTCGAGCTCAACAACTCCAAGGTGCTCTATCGTCGAAGCAGTGAGGAGGAGGCCCTGACGCTCATCCGCGCCTGCGGCGAGGAGGGGTGTCTCATGTCGGTTGATAGCGATACCCACGCGATCCTCGAACTCGGGGGGGACGAAGCGGTGCGGCCTCTTCTCGAAAGGGCGGGCTTCCCGATCGAGCGGGTGGTGAACCGAACCGCGGAGGCGGCGGAGGAATTCATTGAGTCGCGGCGGGAGCTGAAGCGGGCGGCGGTGCGGGAGAGGAAGAAGTAGGATTTTAAGAGCACTATCAAGTGCTTTTGGATGGCCGAGCCGGCATCCAAGAATAAAGGCAAATTCAAATGCTTTTGGATGGCCGAGCCGGGTCACCCCCGCGTAGGGGGAGTGCTTCATAACAAGCCTCTGCGGGGGGGACCCACGGGTCCTCTGCGAAAAAAATATAAAAAAAGTCATGAATTTGCCTGTAGGGACACAGCGTGCTGTGCCCTGTTTGCCCTCAAGCGAAAGTACCTTTCCGGCAAAAGGGCATAACCGAATTGAGGGGTGAGGCAAAAGGGCGACCGCGGGTCGCCCCGACGATTGATGAACCTGCACACAGAACAGAGGGCTACGAACTCAAGCAATCTTTGATATTTTTTCTACCCTATGGGAGCGTTGCGGGGGTGGGCGAGCGCTTGCCAGAGGCAAGCATCGCCGCCCACCTCCGCAGGAAGGGGTGCGTTGGAGACGCGGCTTTGCGCGGCTCCAACCAGGGGAAACCCGCGAAGCGAGGTTCCCCCACCACCAGAACTAAGCCTCATTCTATATTCTTAGACCCTGAAATATCCGCCACAAAGTATTTTTTCCATCTTACATTTTCCGCTCACCGAGAGCACGCTTATTCCTTTACGCAAACCAATTGCAGGCAGGACCTATGAACCCCACGGGCAATCATTCAAAGATCAATGCACTGATGGCATCCCTCGTTTTCGGGATCTCGTTTATCGTCTATTACCTGACCATGTCTCCCTCGGTCTGCCTCTGGGACTGCGGCGAGTACCTCGCCTCGTCGGCGGATCTCGGTATTCCGCACCCGCCGGGTACCCCGATGCTTGTGCTCATCGGAAGGGCGTGGCTCGTCCTCTTTTCGTTCATCAAGGATATCGGTTTCAGGTACAACTTCTGCGCCGTGGTCACGAGCGCCATTACCGTCGTATTCATCTACCTTATCATCATCCGCGGCCTGCGCATGGTGCTCGGCGAGCCCGATACCCTGTGGAAGCGGCTCTCCTTTTACTGCGCCGGGTTTGTCGGCAGCCTTTTCTGCGCCTTCAGCACCACCTTCTGGTTCGAATCACTGGAGGCGTCCGAGCAGGCGAATATCACCAACCTGCCGGTGGCTATCTCGATCTGGCTCGCGCTGGTCTGGGCCCAGTCAAAGGCGCAGAATCGCGACCGCCTGCTGCTCTTCATCGCCTACATAGCGTTCCTCGGCGTCGGCATCCACATGATCTCCATGATCACCATGCCGGCGATTTTTCTCTTCGTCATGTTGCAGGATAAGGAAAAACGGAAGGACTGGCGGCTCTGGATCACCTGTATGCTGCTCGGCCTGGTCATGTACAACCTGTCATGGTTCCTCCACATCGCGCCGATTGCGGCCGGGGTCTCCCTGATCATGCTCTGGGTAAGCAAAAAATATCGGCGCAACTGGCGCTTCTGCTTCTGGTTCCTGTTTCTCGCGCTCCTCGGTTTTTCGAACCATATCTATCTGCCCATCCGCGCCGCGCTGCATCCGATGATCGACGAGGGACATCCGGTCATCCTCAGAACCGCCGAATTTCCGTATTTCGATGCCTCGCCGCTCTTTGAGGTGCTCGATAGAAAGCAGTACGGCTCAGAGTCCATGGTCTCCCGCTCGATGTGGCGCCGGGGTTCCTTCGAGCATCAGTTCGGGATCGACGGACACATGGGGTACGGCGGCTTCCACATCACGCAATTCTTCCGGCTGGGCGACAATCAGCCCGGCGACAAGCACCCCAACTGGGCCATGAGGGATGCGGAGAAGAACTTTGTCGACGGCTCCCTGCTTGGATGGGGCAAGTTGATCATCTACCTGCTGCCGACCTTCTTCGCCCTGCTCGGCTGGTATCTCATGGGCAAGAAAAATCGTAACGTCGCGATCTTCTTCATTGCCATCACTCTCCTGACCACGCTCTGCATGGTCTGGTACATGAACTTTTCCGACGGCACCCGCTGCGACAACCGGCTCGAATATCACCGGTGGGAACAGTCGGGCGAACAGGGGCCCATGCCGACCATCTACCGGGAGGTACGCGTCCGCGATTACTTCTTCAGCGCGGGATTCATGTTTTTCTCCATGTGGATGGGACTCTCCTGCGGGCTGGTGCTCTACCGCCTTTTTTCGGACAAGAACAGGACGGTCGGTACGCTCCTGGCACCGCTCGCACTGGTGCTTTTCTTCGTTTCGCCCGCCCTGCCCCTGTCGCAGAACTACCACCTCCGCGACCGGTCCAAGAACTGGCTTCCCTTCGAATATGCCTATAACCTGCTGATGTCGTGCGCACCGAACAGCGTTCTCTTCACCAACGGCGACAACGACACCTTCCCGGTATGGGCGGTGCAGGAGGCGTACGGCATACGGCCCGATGTACGACTTGTAAATTTAAGCCTCGTGAACACCGACTGGTACATCAAGCAGCTCAAGAACGTCGAGCCGAAGGTGCCGATCACCTACTCCGACCGCGAGATCGAGGAGATGCAGCCGGAGTATAACCCCTTCGAGAACAAGACTCCTGTCAAACTCCCGAATTCAGGGCTTCGTATCGTGCTCCCCGGCCGCGCGGAGCAGCAGGTGCTCCGGGTGCAGGATAAAATGGTGCTCAACATCGCCGATGCCACCAACTTCAGCAAACCGGTCTATTTTGCCTGCTCGGTCTCACCCGATAACTTCATGGGACTGGGCCCCTACCTCCAGATGCAGGGTATGGTCTACCGCATGATGCCGCAGCAGATGCCGGAAAAGGACCAGATCGATGTCGCGAAGATGGCCTATTGCCTCGACAGCGTGTATAAACTGCGTTCCATGCCAAACGAAGTTACCCAGCGCGACGAACCCTACGCAGGCATCTCCAACGATTACTCCATCTGCTTCCTCTGGCTCGGGTATAACCTTCAGGAGCGGCTCTCCGCACTCGAAGGGGAGATCAATGCCGCGGAAGGGTCGGACACCGCCGTAGCTTCCGGCAGGAAAGCTGCGCCGCAGCGGGATACCACGGGTCTGGGCGAGAAACGACTCGCCTTCAAGACCTACTTCGATGAGGCGATCAGGGAGCTCGACCGCTGCGTATCGCTCATGCCCTGGAGCATGCAGCCGATCATGTTGCGCCAGCAGATCCTCCTGAAGTTCCACCAGCCGAAAATGGCGGAAGAGCGCCTGCGTCCCCTTCTCGGGGTGAACCCGAAGGAGATGCAGATCCGCGAACTTCTCGGCCAGGCGCTCGAAGCGCAGGGGAAACGGGCGGAGGCAGAGAGCCTGTACCAGAGCTTTGCGCCGCAGTCGGGAAGTTAAGGTAAGTCAAACCATTTGGCGGGGAACCATTGTACGGTGGTTCCCTCTGGTCGGAGCCGCGCAAAGCCGCGTCTCCGACGCACTCCCACAACGCTCACCTTAGGTAGAAAAAACATAAAGGATTTTGTAAACCAAGTGCGACGACCGAAGGTAGGTCTTTTGAAATCCTCAACCGAATGTTCTCATTTTTAAAACGGGCACGGCACGCCGTGCCCCTACGGCGGCAATGATCGGTTGAATGGATTAATATTCATATTTCTTGGAGGTCAAACCCCGCCCCCCTACAAATGTTTTTTTCCGACTTCTTCTTTTACTTTGTCACTCTATCACGTCTTTCTTACCACTTAACCTCCGGGTGAATCGCCCTCGCCATCTGTTCGAGCAGGAGGACAAACCGCGGGCCGGGGATCTCGGCGAAATCCTGCCGGAAGAGGTAGACCCGCCCGTTTTTCACCGCATCGATCCGCCCGATCTTCTTCCACTCGGCAAGAACCGCCTCGTTGCTCGCACCCTTCGCCTCGCCCTCGGGGACCAGGTCGATGACGACCGCCGGGTTGATGCGGCAGACTCCTTCGAGAGTCACCTGCGGGAAGGCGATCCCCTTCTTCGTAAAGGCATTTCGACCGCCGGCGCAATCGATGAGCTCATCGTAGTAGGTCCCGGACCCGGCAACACAGAGGTCGCCGATGCTCCCCATGGAGCGACCCACCGAAACCAGGACGCGCGGGCGGGGAAGCGGCGCGGTTTTGCCACGTATCCGTTCCATAACCCCTCCGATGGAGGCAACGATACTGTCGGCCGAACGCGCCGATCCGCAGGCCGCGCCGATGATCCTGATCGACGCCACGATATCATCGATGGAATAGTGCTTCACCTGCAATACGTTGATATGGAAATTCCCAAGGTACCGTTTCGCCGCGTCGTGCTCGGCGAGCATGATCACGAGGTCGGGCTTGAGCCGCAGGATCGCCTCGTAATCGGGATCGTAGTAGCCGCCGACCTTTGCCTTGGTCAATGCAGCGGCGGGCCAGGTGCAGTAACGGGTGACGCCGACGACACGGTCGCCCAGGCCGAGTGAAAAGAGAATCTCGGTGATGCTCGGGGCAAGGGAGACGATACGGCAGGGTTGCGCATGCGGAGCGACAGTCGCCGCTCCGGCATGGACAAAGACCCCCGACGAAATGACAAAAAAGAATACGAATGAAACGGCTGTTTTTTTCATGACTCGATCCTGCTGCCGAAACAGAGGCATGGTGCCCTCTCCGCAGGCGGAGAGGGGAGTAAGGGTGGGGCGAAAGTACAACTATTGAACATTCAGGTAGGCCAGGGAGTATGGCGGCAGATCAAGAGCGGCCGTCTTGCCCACCTTTGTATTGGAAGTCATATCCACCGCAACGATGCCCGGAGCGGTGCTGCTCTCGTCCGCCACATAAAGTGTACCGTTGCTGCAGACCAGAGCACCCAGCACTCCCGATGCATCGCCGATTCCGGCAATCGGGGCCCCGAGTGTTTTCGACGTCGGATTGAACGAATACACGGCGTTTACGTAATTTGCGCCGCTTTCCGATCCCACGGTAATATAGCCGCTTGTCTGACTGCCTATGGCAATGGCCCCGAGATCGCCGTTGACCTGGCTCTCCGTAATCACGGTGCCGGTATTCGTCTGGGAGGCAAGATCGATGCATTCGATGTCACCGTCGGTGTAAATGCCGTAATTGCCCGGACACACGACATAGAGCTTGCCTCCCGCGGTATCCATCGCAATGGGATTTTTATCAACCAGCATTATCATTTTAACAATCGAATCGTTGCTCGTTGAAATCACTGCCACGCAGCTTGAATCTGCCGGCTCGGGGTAGCCGCCGACCAGCTTGAGCCGCTCGCACCCCACATAGAGGTAGTTACCCGCGACCATCGCCGGCGACATATACGGGATCGCAACCGCGCTGTCCGTTCCGGCATAGGCATCGAAGCGACTGAGATCCACCGTTCCGGTTGTTTTCCCGGTCGAAGGATTGAAAATCAGCATGTTTTGACTGTTATTCTGGGTGATGTACGCCTTGGTACTACTGACAAACGCAATCTGCTGCGGATTAATGCCCGCCCCGATGTTTACCTCGTAGGCCACCGTTGCGCCGCTCGCCGTGACGGCACCGAGCTTTATCACATTGCCCAGCCCGCGCTCAAGAATATAACTATCGTTGCCGAAGGTTGAGACAAGGTCATCGGTTCCAAGTGTCAACAACTTGCCGGTAACATTGCCGCTGCCGATGCTCATGACGTCAAAATTACCTTCAGCGAAATTTGTTGAAGTTGCAATAATAACCGGACCCTGAAGAAGCGACTGTCCGCTTGTCGGGCCAGTGGCCTTGGAACAGCCGGAAAAGAGAACTGCTCCGGAGATACACGCTGTAAAGATAGCCTGTCGGGATTTCATAAACATGCTCCTTTCAATACTGATAGGTAAGGTTGAAGGAAAAAGATCTTCCGGGTTGAATAAAGTCGATTTCGTAATTATTTTCGTAGTCAAGATTATAGTTCTGCCGGTTGAGGTAGTTGTCGATCCGTCCCGTAAGGGTCAATTGTCGGAAAACCGTCCAGGTCACCCGCACATTCGCGAGCAGCGGCGAATCCTGATCCGCCAGGTTGGCCGAGCTCACATAATAGGGCGCGGCGTAGAGCAGGGAGTGTTCAAATTCCACGGATCGAGTAGAGAACATGAGCAAACATTCATCTTTGACCGGCGACAGGTACGGTACCTGTTTGCCGTTGAGCTGAGGATCGGGCAGGTTCTGAAAGGTATTATCGATAGCGGTGAAGCTATTGGCGACGCTAAAGCCCCGGAACAGTTTCAATTTTTCGTAAAGCTCTATGCCGATGGTCGAAACACACGCATAGTTTTCGGGACGGAACACTCCCTGTGAATTCGGGATCGCGATTATCCTGTTGAAGGTCTTTCCCGCGAACAAAGAACCCCGGCTCAGAAGGCCGGAAAATAGCGCATCGATGCCGACCGAGCCGTTGCAGCGGGTCTCGGGAAGGAGGTTGCTGTTCCCGATATATGACCCGCTCTCCCCGAATTTTTCCTGGAAAGTCGGATTCCGGGAGTGATAGCCCGCATCGGCGTCGAATGACAGCGCCGAAGACTCCCTCCAGCGGAGGTCGGCCTCCAGGTGCGGCAACTGCCGGGCATCATAGAGGTTGTCTGGCGTAAATTTGCTGAGCGGCGAAGGGAAGTCGCCGTTCGCGTGATCGATTTCTATACGGTGGAGGTAGCGTACTGAAATGCTTTTGCCCCCTGACCACTCGTCGGACAGGCCGATGCCGCCTTCGATAAGTTCCCGGTAGTCATGGGGCGCAATCGAATAATCGAAATCCTGGTAGTTCTGAAGGAGCTCCGCCTCATAGCCGCCGCCGAGGAGACCTTCGCCATGGATGCCATGAGCGGGCGAAAATTCGAGAACGCCATGCGCATCCATGCTCGGCGACAAGTCCTCGATCCGCTTCGTATAGTAGCCGAACAATCCATTGGTATCGGACAGGTCGTTGCGCCGGATAATGCCGGATGCCGACAGGCTCAGCGTGCAGAGCGGCGATAAGATTTGCGCATCATGCAAGGAAGCCATGCCCATGGTTCCATTCTGGCGTCCATCCTGCGCCGAATCGGGAAAAGCAAAGTTGTGCAATCCCTTGCTGAAGTCGACAAAAGTCGCCAGTGCCGAGAGTTCCGAACCGTTCCTGAATTTAAAGGTCTCCTTTACCATCCCCGATCGTTCGGTAAAGTCGTCATTGGTCATGATGTCGTGATAGTCGTCCGCCGTATTGTCGGGTGTATTATTATTATTCGTGTAGGGAAAGTCGTTGCGAATCGTGGAAAAATCTGCGGCCGCGACCAATTGCTGCGAGTGGGTCGGGAGTGAAACAAAGACGTTCGCCTCTTCGCCGCCGAAGCTGCCGACCCCGACCTGCCCGGAAATATGCTCTTCAGTGGTATTGGTCGAGAGGTTGATGGCGCTGCCGAGTCCCTCGCCCATGAGGGCGAGCGGGATGCCCGTCTTATAGATCTCGATCCGCTGCAGCAGGTTGAGTGGTATCTTGCTCAGGTCGACCGATTCCCCGGCAACCGGTGCCAGCGGCATGCCGTCCAGAAAAACGCCGATCTGCCCCGCAGAGAGCCCGCGTATGGAGGCTGAGGCATAATCGCCCTGGCCGCCGGTCCGCAGGATATTCACCCCCGTCTCGGTCTCAAGCACCGAGGGAAGGTCCGCATATTTCCCGGAATACTCATCTGCGGTCCGGACGCTCCGACCCGATGGCAGCGCCGACGGGGAGGGAGCGGTAACGACGATTGAGTAGGCCGGGATCGCGGCGATGAGCGATACCGTATCGCGCAGAGAATCCCCTGTGCGGGAAGTGCCGGACGAGGGGTGGGTCGACGGTGAATCCGGTAACACTGCGGAATCGAGGGGAACGGCGCCGTTCAAAGCAGGTGCAAATGCCAGCACACCCCAGAAGAAAATCGGGCCGATTACATTCCGCAAAAATAACGACATGAATTCCGTATCCCCCTCGGGATGGATGATGTATTGAAAATGCCGGTTCCGGAACAGGTTTCCTGACTCTCGTTCATCCTACTCGCCGCGTCTTCCCATTCCATACTCGCCGGAACAGTGACATCGTGCGGCTTTCGTCCCGATTACAGTCGCGGGGCGGCGGAAGCTTGTACTTCCTTCCCTCGTAGCGGAACCGAATTATGGGTAGTGCGACGACGATTTTTTCCGGTGACCTCCTTTTGAAACCCAAAAAAAAAATCCCCCACCTCTTTAGAAAGAAGCCGGGGATTTCCGTTTTTATCCTCGTTATATGGTGCAATAAAAAACTATGCCGCCGCCCATTCTCGGGGCGCATTACTCGGGCATGCACCTATGCAGGCAGGTCTTCTGGCTCCCGGATCGTCCTACCGGCCTCGGCCTTCCCATCGTTTTCGACAGTGGCGCTCGTGAGGCTTTCGTCCCCGGTTACAGCGGCGGGTCCGCTCCCGATTTGCACGGGATTCCCTTACTCCTGAAATAGTGCGGTAGAGAATATCGTTTATCGAAACCGGAAAGAGCAAGAAATTTTTATCAATTTCGATTCGGCGAGCAAAACCGGGTACCCGTTCGATGCCGCAGCACGCTTTCTTCCGCAAGGAATCCGGTGCACTGTCCGTCTCACTCCTCCCCCGCTATCCCCTTGCCCGGAAAAATATCGCCGGTAACGAATTTTTTCATGACCCTGTAGACAAAGAAGTATCCGCACCCGGCTACGCCATTAGTAAACTGGTCGAACAGCAGGTGCTGCGTCGTGCCGATGAGCGCCCCGACCGCAAACGGGTTTCCCCGCATGCGAAGGGCAAGCAGGCCGAGCAGCGGCAGCCACTCCCACCCGTGCAGCGGGATCACCACCCGGCGATAGAGCGTGTTATGGAACGAATGGAAAAAGAATGCCGGATCAAGCCGCATGCCGTACTCGCGCATATAGTCGAAACCATGATCGAGGTCGAGCAGAACGCCCGCGGCGAGCGAGACCGCCGCCATGGGGATCGACCGTGACACGACATACGTGACCATCGAAATGGGGATCGAGACGGCGATGTGCTGCTGAAGCTTCAAACAAACCTCCCCTTTTACCCGAAAAATACCTGATCGAGACGTTGAGGCACCTGCTCAGCAAAAAATCGGCCGGCCCTGTTCGGAACGGTGAGCGAACTACTGCGGCGCTGAACGGATGTACGGCCCCCGCGGCGGCATTCGCCTCTGGATATGCCGTAATTTCAAGCCCTTCCGACCGCAACGGCAAGGTTGATAGTGGGCTATTTTCAAAAAAATCCATGCATTGTACAGTTGCGTTTATTATATTAGCCAAGCGGGTAAAGGCTTAAAGCGGAAAATGCTTTTCATTCGATCGATACCGCCGGCCGCTGCCGGGACTGACCGGACTATGGCAGGTAAGCGGCAAAAACAGGCTTACCTTCGACCGGATGATGCGCCTGGACATAGGCTATGTACGGAATATGTCGATGTGGCTGGATATCAAGATCATTGCTAAAACGCCCCTCGCCATTCTGGGGCAGGTTCGGGATTCGTTGCAAAAGAAAACGGTACCCTGGAGGCCGGCGGCCTCCCTCCAGACGGCGTTGATCGTCACCGGGAACGCGGCGGAACCGGAAGTGACGATCCGACAAAGACAGGATCGTCCATCAAGGGAAGCACTATGAAAAAAAAATTATCCATCGGGGTCATCGGGTGCGGCTACTGGGGCCCGAACCTTATCCGTAACTTCAACTCGGCGGGCGATTCGACGGTAAAAATCGTTTGTGACAAGTCGGAGCAGCGGCTTGACCATATTAAGAGTCTCTACCCTGCGGTTCAAACGACCACCGATGCCGAGGCTGTTTTTAACGACCCCGGTATCGACGCGGTCGCCATTGCCACGCCGGTTCATTCCCATTTCATGCTGGCAAAGGAAAGCCTCTTATCCGGAAAACATGTGTTCATCGAAAAGCCCATGGCATCCTCGGTGGCTCAGTGCAGGGAACTCAATCGCCTTGCCGAGGAGAATGGCCTGACCCTGATGGTCGGGCATACCTTCATCTATTCCGATCCCGTGCGAAAAATCAAGGAACTCCTCGATTCGGGTGAAATCGGGAAAATTTACTATTTCAGTTCACAGCGGCTCAATCTCGGATTATACCAGAACGACATCAATGTGGCCTGGGACCTGGCCGCGCACGATATCAGCATAGTACTTTACTTATTTCAATCCATGCCGATTTCGGTCAGTTGCCAGGGAAAGGCACATATCACCCCGGGCATCGAGGACGTAACGGTTATTTCCATGGATTTCAGCAGCAGCGAGTTCGCCATGGTGACCAGCTCCTGGCTGGACCCGCACAAGGTCCGGAAAATCGTGATTGTCGGGAGCAAAAAAATGATCGTCTACGACGATATCGAACCGATTGAAAAGATCAAGATATACGATAAATGCGTCAGGGTCCCGGATCACTACGATTTATACGGGGATTTCGCCTACTCCTACCATTACGGCGATGTGTTGTCCCCTTATTTTAAAATGAGCGAGCCGGTTCGCAATGAGTGTCTGCATTTTATCGAATGTGTACAATGTGCCCGGAAGCCCTTATCGAGCGGCAAGGAAGGTCTGGAGGTCGTTCAGATTCTCGAAGCGGCAACCGAATCGTTGAGAAGAAACAGCTCCAAGGTACCGCTGGATACGTTGACGGATCATCCGGCGGCGTTCGGGGGGCACCCGGCGGCGACGGTACTGCAACGACCGCACGGGGCGCCCTCGGCAAAACGCAGCGAAGGGTAGCCTTCGGACAGGGCGCCGATCGTGGGGGAAGAGGGTACCGCCGACGTACCGGTGGTGTATTCATTTTTCAAACAAGGGCATCCGGGTATGGCAGACGCAAAAATCGATTTCACCTGCATCGCCGAAAGCGTCAAACTTGGCGACGGCGTCAAGCTTGCACAATTTATCAACCTGTACGGATGTTCCGTGGGCGATAACACCAAAATCGGCGCCTTCGTCGAAATCCAGCGAAACGCCGCGGTGGGGTGCAACTGTAAAATTTCGAGCCATTCGTTCATCTGTGAGGGCGTGCAGATTGAGGACGGCGTCTTCATCGGACACGGAGTCATGTTCACCAACGATAAATATCCCCGTGCCGTAAATAGCGACGGCACGGGGCAAACCGATGCCGACTGGAAGGTCATACCGACCCTGGTGAAAAAAGGCGCTTCCATCGGCAGCAACGCCACTATCCTGTGCGGGCTAACCATCGGCGAGGGCGCAACCGTGGGCGCCGGCGCGGTGGTAACGAAAAACGTTCCGGCCGGCGTTACCGTGGCCGGAAATCCGGCACGGATAATGGGCACGAGGCGACAAAGCGAATGAGTCACCGCATCGCTCCCGCCATCCTTTACCGACTCCCTGAATCCGAACGCCCCGTTCCCGGCCGTTGAGCCATTCATGCCCACGCCGATCCCGTTTCTCGACCTCAAGTTGCTCCAGAAAGAGCTGAAAAGCGACCTCCTTGCCGTCCTCGAACAGGCCATCGACACCGCCGGATTCATCGGAGGTCCCATGGTAAACCGGTTCGAGGAGGAGTTCGCCCATTTTTGCACTACCCGATACTGTGTTGCGGTCAACAGCGGCACCGATGCTTTACGATTCGCCTACATTGCCGGCGGTATCAAGCCCGGCGACGAGGTGATCACCGTACCCAACACCTTTATCGCCACCGCCGAATCCATCTCCCAGGCCGGGGCACATGTCGTGTTTGTCGATATCGACGAACGGACCTCTACCATGGACCCGGCGAAACTGCTGGCATTCCTTGAATCCGACTGCATCAGGGAAAGCGACACGGGCAGGACCCGCAACCGGTTGACCGGCCGACCGGTCACCGGGCTGGTACCGGTGCACCTCTATGGTCAGCCGGCGGATATGGACGCACTACTGGACATCGCCGGAGAATGGAACCTCATCGTTTTTGAAGATGCCTGCCAGGCGCATGGAGCCGCATATTATTCGAGAAAAAGCGGAGAATGGCGTACCGCAGGCTCGATGGGAAAGGCCTCGGCATTCAGCTTTTATCCCGGCAAAAACCTCGGCGCCCTCGGCGAGGGCGGCGCGATCACCACCGACGATCCGGGAATCGCGGACCGCTGCCGCATGCTGCGCGACCATGGTCAGGCGCGGAAATATTACCATGAAATAGAGGGGTACAACGGCAGGCTGGATGCGATCCAATGCGGATTTTTAAGCCTCAAACTGAAAAAACTGCCGGAGTGGAACGATGCGCGCCGACGGCACGCCGCAACCTATACCCGGCTGCTCTCGCCGCTCGGGAGCGTCGTGGTTCCCTTTGAACCGGCGTGGGCCCGGGGAGTATACCATCTGTATGTCATACGGGTCGAAAACCGGGATGCACTGCAGCAGGGGCTCGCCGAAAGGGGGATCGCCACCGCTCTTCACTATCCGGTCCCGCTCCACCTCCAGAAGCCCTATGCCGCCCAGTGGAAGCATGGCGCCGGGTTCCCGGTTGCCGAGCGGTGCGCGCGGGAGCTCCTGTCGCTCCCCCTGTTTCCAGGCTTGACCGAGAAGCAGGTGCGATTCGTTGCCGAAGCGATCAAAGACGCGGTTGAAACCGCACCGCCGGAAAAGGGACAAGGATACCCGGCATGAAAAAAATCCTGATCGTCGCCGGCGCAAGGCCCAATTTCATGAAAATCGCGCCGATCGTGCGGGCACTTGATGCCGATTCGCCGCTCGACTATAAAATTATTCACACCGGACAACATTACGGTGCGGACATGTCGGACCGTTTTTTTGACGAACTGGACATACCCGCCCCGCACTACAACCTGAACGTGGGTTCGGCATCCCATGCGGTACAGACCGCAGCCATCATGGTCCGGTTCGAAGAGGTCTGCCTTAAGGAAAAACCAGACATGGTGGTGGTGGTCGGCGATGTCAATTCAACGGTTGCCTGCGGCCTCGTCGCCAAAAAGCTCGACATCAAACTCGCCCACGTCGAAGCGGGCCTCCGCTCGCACGATCGCACGATGCCCGAGGAGATCAACCGTATCGTCACCGATTCAATCGCCGACGATCTTTTCGTTACGGAAAAACAAGGCCTGGCGAACCTTAAACGGGAGGGGCATGCCGATGAAACGATCCATTTCGTCGGCCATGTAATGATTGACAACCTTTATTACCAGCTCCGGAAGCTGTCACCCCTTTCTTCCCCGATCGGCATGGAATTAAAGGGGTTGATCGGGAACCGCTATGCCGTATGCACCATGCACCGGCCGTCAAATGTCGACAATCCCGAAAACCTCACCGGTCTTATCGAAACGCTGGCAACCCTTTCCTCCACCCTTCCCATACTGTTTTCCTGCCATCCCCGCACGTTTTCGCGCATCGGTGAATTCGGCCTCCTGCACCATTTTTCGCCGTGGAAACAAGGGGAAAAAATCAATGGCTCCTTTGTCTTGACAAATCCGCTCGGCTATATGGATTTTCTCTGTCTCTGGAAAGACGCCGTATGCGTCGTCACCGACAGCGGCGGCCTGCAGGAAGAGACGACCGCGCTGAAAATACCCTGCATTACCACCCGGATGACCACCGAACGGCCCGTCACCGTGGAAACCGGCAGCAACGAGGTCATCGGACTCGATTGGGAACGGCTTTGCAGCCTCTTTCTCGGCGCCGCATCGGGGTCGTGGAAAGAAAGCAGGATCCCGGAATTGTGGGACGGCAACGCCAGTAAAAGGATCGTTGCAATTTTAAACGAGAGGTGATCTTAATCGTCCCGCGCCGATAACGGCAACGGAGGACCGACGATAATCATGGCGGATACCGCGGATACTGAACTCGACTATGTCCATCGTCTCGTCGAACTGTCGCTCAGGGGGCTCGGAACCATGTTCGACGCGCAGGCGCAGCTCTTCTGCTATCGCCGGATGCGTGTCGCCGGCGAGGGGCTGGTAAATGAAGGAGTTTCGCTTCGGTATACCCTGATAACGCTTCTCGGCCTGCATCGGCTGCAATCGACCGGGCGGTCGATCCCCTTCGATATCCGGAAGATTATCCTGCCGGTTATGACGGGCGTCCTCAAACCGGACAATCTCGGCGACGTGGGGCTCTTCCTCTGGTTTGTCGCGCAGGCGATGCCGCAACGGTTAAAGGACCTTCTGCCCTCCTTAGCACTGGACACGATCTGCGAACGATATGCCGACGGCAGGCAGCACAAAACAATGGAGCTGTCGTGGCTTTTAACGGGTCTTTCCTATGCGGCGGAATCTTCTCCGGAAATAAAACACATGGTGGAATTCCCTTCACGTGCCGCGTACGAATTGATAAAAAAGAACTACGGCGGGAAAGGCATTTTCGCCCACTCGGGCTCCCGGTCCATTGTCCAGCGAATCCGCCGACGGATGGGCAGTTTTGCCGATCAGGTTTATCCGGCCTATGCCTTCGCGGCATATTGCCGCGCGTTCGGCGCCCCGGATGCCGGAGACATCGCCCTGACCTGCTGCAAAAAATTGTGCGATCTTCAGGGCCCGCTCGGTCAGTGGTGGTGGCACTACGACGCAGTTTCGGGGCGCGTTGCGGGCAGGTACCCCGTTTTCTCCGTTCATCAGGAGGGTATGGCGCCGATGGCCCTTTTCGCGGTCGGGAAGCTGACCGAAAACGATTTCGCCGGAAATATTTATCGCGGGCTGCACTGGAACGACCGGGGAAACGAACTTCAATTCGACATGGTCGATTGGAAGGAGAACATCATCCGGCGAAGCATCTTCCGTCCCCGGCTCGCAGAGCGAATCGAAGAGTTCCTTGCCCTTGCGGGCCGCGAGCCGCGTCGTAAGCGCTATCGAGATTTACGCATTCTGTTCGAAGGCAGGCCCTATTGCCTGGGGTGGTTGCTCTATGCATTTTCAACCACCGGTCGCTGAATGGTCGTGACCGCACCATGAATCCCGTTTCCGCCATTATCGTCGCGGTTCTCGGCGTCCTTCTCCTAACGCTTCCGCGGCGGTATGCCGCCGTCCCCTTTTTGGTCTGCATCCTGTATGTCACCTGGGACCAATCCCTGGTCATCGCCGGCCAACATTTTTTCGCCGGCTTCATTCTGGTCATCGTCGGCATTCTCCGGATCGCTTTCAGGCATGAGTTCCACCCTCACGAAACCGACAAGATCACCCTATTCATCGGTTTATGGGCCGCGGCCGGTATTGTTGCCTGGTTCTTCCTGTACGGCTTGAGTGAAAACAGCGTCAGGGTACGGGTGATCCTCACCGTCGTCGGGCTCTACCTCTACTTCAAAAGCGTTATCCGGTCGTACGACGATATCGTCACGCTCCTCAAATTTCTGCCGGTACTCATGGCGCCGATCGCCCTGGCCATGATCCGGGAGAGCCTGACCGGCCATAATATTTTTGGACAACTGGGAGGCGTTGCCGATATATCCTTTGTGCGGTACGGAAAAGTCCGGTCCCAGGGGCCGTTCAGCCACCCCATCCTTGCCGGGACCTTCGGTGCAACGATGATGCCCGTGATCGTCGCCCTGTGGTTCGAACCGTCCTGTAAAAAAGCATGGTGCCTGCTGGGAGCCGCCGGCTCCGTCGTTATTACCTTTACGGCAGGGTCGAGCGGGGCCATGACGACTTTTTTACTCGAAATGGCTGCCTTCGGATTCTGGCATTTCCGTGACCGGATGCACTGGGTCCGGAGAGGCCTGGTCGCCCTCCTTATCGGCCTCATCGTCGCGATGAAAGCCCCCGTATGGTACCTTTTCGCAAAGCTTTCAGACCTTTCCGGCCACGGCACCGGCTGGCACCGGGCGCGATTGCTCGATGTCGCTTTCGGGACCTATTTTC
Source organism: uncultured Fibrobacteraceae bacterium (assembly GCA_964651515.1). Classification (GTDB taxonomy): domain Bacteria; phylum Fibrobacterota; class Chitinivibrionia; order Chitinivibrionales; family Chitinispirillaceae; genus BOG-1184. The sequence continues at coordinate 22,561 of CAZYYB010000005.1, read as the reverse complement.
ATGAGTGGTGGCTCATCGGGACAAAGTATACCCGCCATTGGATGC
>CAZYYB010000005.1:0-22506 GCA_964651515.1 uncultured Fibrobacteraceae bacterium | reverse complement strand
TGATCGACGGCGGGATGCTGCTTATGACCCTGTTCATCATTATCATCGTATGTTGCTTCAAGGCGATCGGCAGGGCGCTTCACCGAGAGGAAAATGCGCCGTTTTCGCGGAAAATACTCCTCTGGGCCATGGGAGTAATGCTTCTGGGGCACGTGGTTTCATTCATGTCGGTATCGTACTTCGATCAGAGCGTGGTGTGGTATTATATGCTGATCGGCATTATCGGAGCACTATCCGGATTTCCCCTGCTGTCCGATCAGGCTGTTTAGCCCGCGCACCATAAACCGGAAGCCGCTTCATGGAACTGTCTTTTATCATCGTCAACTGGAATACCGCGGCATATCTCGTTCAATGCATCGGAAGCATCGTCGATTCGAAACTGTCCTGTTCGTACGAAATCATTGTCATCGATAATGCCTCGTCCGACGGTTCTCCGGAAATGGTCGAGCGCCTTTTTCCCCGGGTTACGCTCATTAAAAACAGCGGGAATACCGGGTTCGCACGGGCAAGCAACCGGGGATTGCGCAGAAGCAGCGGGAGATATATTTGCCTGGTTAATTCCGATGTCGTTGTTCTTGAAAATGCCGTCGAAACGCTGCGTACTTTACTGGAAAAAGAGCCCGCCGTCGGCATCGCCGGCCCGCAGATTATCGGCGCCGACGGGAAGGTGCAGCGTTCGTGCATGGGATTTCCGACGCTTTTTAACGTTTTTGCCCGCGCACTGGCCCTGGATTCGATTTTCCCGGCATCGCGGGTCTTCGGAGGTGCATTGCTGACTTTCTGGAATCATGCATCCCGCCGGAGCGTCGACATAATAAACGGATGCTTCTGGATGGTCCGTCGGCCCGCGCTGGACGCGGTCGGCTTGCTGGATGAAGGTTTTTTCATGTACGGCGAAGATGTCGACTGGTGTCGAAGATTCCGGCGGGCGAACTGGGAAATCGTTTTCTGTCCGGAGGCGAAAGTAATACATTACGGAGGCGCAAGTTCGGCAAACGCCCCCTATACATTTGCAATAGAACAAAACAAAGCGGACCTGTATTACTGGAGAAAACACCACTCCGCCATTTCGTACATGCTATTCTACATTATATTAGTGCTTCATCATTTCATCAGAATTATCGGGTACGGTTCGTACGCGCTCTGCGGCGCCGCGCAGCGCGACCGGTCGGTTTTTAAATTCAGGAGAAGCCTGTCCTGTCTGTTTTTTTTAATCCGATTACCGGGAAAACCTCTCAGGGAGGTACCACATGAGGGATAGTACCCGTGACTATGTGCTTTTAACCGCAGCCTGTAACGAAGAGTCCTATATCGCCGGGACCATTTCGTCGGTTCTCCATCAAACTATCCTGCCCCAACGATGGGTTATCGTCAGCGACGGCTCAACGGACCGAACCGACGACATTGTAAAGTACCATGCGGAACGGAACGGCTTCATCACATTCGTCCGGAGGGAAAAGACCGGGGGACGGGACTTTTCGGCAAAAGGCCTTGCGTTGCAGGAAGGATTCCGCCTGCTTGCCGATATTGATTATTCATTTTATTGCACCCTCGATGCGGACGTCTCCTTCGATAAAGCCTATTTCCAGACGATTCTCGAAAAATTCCGGGTAAATCCGAATCTCGGCATTGCGGCCGGCATTATTCTGGAATATCGCCATAACAGGCTTCACAATAGAATCGCCAGTTTGTCCAGCGTGACCGGTGCGGTGCAGTGCATCCGCAGGGAGTGCCTCCAATCCAGTTACAGCTCGATAGTAACCGAACTGGGCGGAGAGGACTCGATTGTTGAGATTAAAGCAAAAAAATCCGGATGGACGGTGCAATCTTTTCCTGAATTGCCGATTCACCACCATCGGGCGACCGGTTCGGCCGGCATGGCCCAATTAAAAGGAAAATATCGCTACGGCATTACCGACTACCGGCTTGGCAACCCGATGTTCTTTGAATTTTTTAAATGCTGCCGGAGGATCTTTGAACCGCCGTACCTTCTTGCCGGCCTGGCTATTTTCTGGGGATATGCGTTTTCTTTTTTCACGCGCCCCCCAAAACTTCTGTCCGCCGATGAACTTGCCTTCGTTAAACGGATGCAGGCGGATAAGATAATCGCTTTCTTCCGGCGAATGGCGAGAATCGGATTATCACCTCGTCATTGTCCTTCGCGGAGTGTTCATGAAAATATGGATTGATCTGTCGAATGCGCCCCATGTCGTTTTTTTCCTTCCGATCATTAATAAATTATCGGCGGAAAACCATGAAATAACCGTCACCCTGAGAGATTTCAATCAGACGGTCGAATTAGCCAGGCTTTACGGATTGAAGGGGACCCTGATCGGGCATCATGGCGGCAAATCGGCGGCCGGCAAATTTTTTAATCTATTCAAGCGCACCTTCCAGCTGCTGAAATTTGCGAAACGCCATAAATTCGATCTCGCGGTCAGCCATAACTCCTATACGCATATTCTTGCGGCCCGGTTATGCCTTATAAAAAGCGTTACCCTGATGGATTACGAGGGCCAGCCGGCGAACCATCTCGCCTTCAGGTTAGCCGATAAGGTGGTTGTCCCCGATTGCTTCCCCGAGCAATCCCTCAAAAAATTCGGCGCCCACCCGCGGAGAGTCTACAAATACGGCGGATTCAAGGAGCAGCTGTACCTGTCCGATTTCAACCCGGATCCGCATTTCCCCGAAGCATTGAAAATTGCGGCGCATCTGCCGGTCGGATGGGATATTGCCGAAAACATCCTGATCGTCGTGCGAACGCCGGCCACCATGGCGGCCTACCACTCTTTTGCCAATCCCCTGTTCGAGGTGCTGCTCAAAAGACTGAATGCCGCGGATGGATTAACGACCCTGCTGTTCCCCCGCTACCCGGACCAGAGAAACGAGCTGCAAAAGAACTATGAAAATCTGATCATCCCCGACCGGCCGCTTGACGGGATGAACCTGGTGTATCATGCCGACCTGGTCATCAGCGCCGGCGGGACCATGAATCGCGAAGCGGCCATCCTGGGTACCCCGGCCTACACGAATTTCGCCGGGCGGATCCCCGCCGTCGACCATGCGCTTATCGCTTCGGGCCGGATGTCGGCCATCGCTTCTGAAAAGGATATCCATGCCATTCGATTTATTAAAAAGATTTTTATAAAGCCGTTAAGTAACCGGTTCCTCCTTGAGGAAATTATCGGCCAGCTTACCCGGCCTTTCAACGATTCTGTCCAGTAGCACGGGTCTGATCGATGTCCGAAACGGTAACCATAGAAGCCTTCACCAGCCTGGAGCGGTTGGAGAATTTACGGAAACGGTGGAATAACCTCTCCTGCCACATCGAGACCGACATGGATTTTTTCCTGCAGGTTGTCGCCGCCCGTCCGGAATTTATCGCTCCCTGCGTACTTCTTGCGACCTGCGGCGAAAACCGCGCCGCCTTGCTGGTCGGCCGGCTGGAAAAGATCACCCTCCGTCCCAGGCCAGGATATCCGCAATTGCCCGCCCTGCCGGCGAAACAACTGGTTTTTGCCTGCCATGGCAGCGAACGCTTTACTTTACCTGTTGCGACTGCGCTGGCACGGGACATCCTGACGCGTCTTGCATCGCATGAAGCGGAGATCGCCAGGATGTCAAACTGTACCTGCGGCAGTGCCTTGCATGCAAGCCTTCTCCGCCTTCCAAACATTTTTATGCGGGATTTTTTCCCAAAGGTTTTCGCTCACTGGCGCCTGCGATTGCCGGAGAGCTATGATGCCTTCTTACAGGCAATGACCGGAAAAAACCGGCATCGCCTGAAAAGCACCGTTAAACAATTCGAGAAAACCTTCGGTGCCGACGGCAGGTACCGGATTTTTACCGGCCCGGGTGAAACGGAGCAATTCTTTGCCGCGGCGGAACACATCGCCACCAAAAGCTGGCAGCGGAACCTCGGTAAAGGCTTCCTCAATAATGACGAGCAGCGTCGTCGAATCGTCGCCGGCGCCGGAAACGGCTGGTGGAGAGCGTATGTGCTGTATATTAAAGAGCAGCCGGTTGCTTTCTGGTCCGGTGAATATTATAAAAACAACCTTCATCTCATGTATACCGCCTACGACCATGCCTATCGATGCGGTAATGTCGGCATCATCCTCCTGGTACGGCTTTTCCGCGACATGTTTGCAATCGGGGCGTCGACAATCGACTACGGAGTTGGAACACAGCACTACAAAGAAAGGTTCGCCAGTGACTTCCTCCTGGAAGCGGAGGTCGAGTTGCATGCGCCCTCCTGGTACGGCTTCCTGACCAATGTGATCAACGGTGCATCCCGCTCCCTGAACCGGTCGCTGGTCATTATCCTGAAGCGCCTGGGCCTGCTTAAATTGGACCCGAACTGGATGGCGCATCGCGATATAAAATCCGCGAAACAACTGCGCGCCATCTCGCGGAATCGGGCATGCGGGATATCCCGTGATGGTGATGCACCCTCTGCGCAGGAGAGCCGGGTATGACGGGACCGGTGAAAATCGAGGCGGTTACCGATCTTGACCGGCTCGAAAGCCTGCGGCCCGTCTGGACCGGACTTTCGTCACACCTCGAAACCGACCTGGATTTTTTCCGGCGGGTCATTGCCTTTCGACCCTCATTCATTTCCCCCTGCATACTGCTTGCCAGTCTTGACGCTGCGCCCATCGCCTTGCTGGTCGGCCGGTTGGAAAAAGCGGTTCTCCGGCCTAAATTAGGCTACGCCACATTGCCGGGTTTGCCGGTCAACCGGCTTGTTTTTGCCTGCCATGGAAGCCAGGCGCTGACCTCGCCGGTCGCCGATGCTTTTACCGGCATTATTGTATCGCGCCTTGCCTCCGGGGAAGCGGATGTCTGCCTGCTTTCGAATCTCGTGCCGACGAGCACTCTCTATGAAAGCGCCCGTCGGCTTCCCGGCATGTTCATGAAAAATTTTTCAAGGAAAAAAATTCCCCGCCGGCGGTTGCACCTGCCGCAGAGTTACGAGGCTTTTTTGATGTCCTTGAATCGTAAAAAAAGATATAAATTCCGACACTATATAAAACAATTTGAAAATGCCTTCCAGGGGACGATCTCCTGCCGGGTTTTTTCCGAACCGCAGGAGGTCGATCAATTCTGTGCTGCAGCGGAATCGGTGGCCTCGAAAAGCTACCAGCGCAGACTGGGAGTAGGCTATCTCCCCGATGAGGAAACGCACCGGCTGATAGCGACCGCGGCCGACATGGGATGGTTGCGGGCCATTGTCTTATATGTTAACAATCAACCGGTTTCTTTCTGGCACGGCAATGTATACAAAAATGTTTTTTATTGCGACCTGACGGCTTTCAATCCGGCATTCGGGAAATATGCCGCGGGCATCGTTCTGCTGCTTAAGAATATCGAAGGATTATGCGGGCAGCACGTGCAAACCATTGAATTCGGCATTGGAAACGCCCAGTTCAAGGAGGAGTTCTGCAACGACTATGCCGAAGAGGCGGAAGTTAATATCTATGCACCGACGCTCCGCGGATTTGCCGCCGATGGGCTCACCACGCTTAATTTTTGCGTCAATGAATCGCTCATTGCAATCCTGAAACGCCTGGGTCTTCTGAACAAAATTAAATCCGGGTGGTGCAAACGGCTGGAAAACACGCTTGCAGACCACGGCGGCGGCTGAATCGGCCTGCGCGCGGGGGGCAGGGTTCAACCCCGATTTTCGTATCGGGCGGGATAATCGGATGGCATTTTACGAGTACTACAAAAGGCGGCAGATATTTTGAAAGGTAAAACGGCTTCCAATATCCTGCATTTTTCCATTGCCGTGGTGCTGTCGAAAATCATCGGTGCCGCCACGACCTTCTGCGTCGCCAGCATTCTTATTCCGGCCGATTACGGCGTCTGGTCGACGTTGACCCTTGTCATTTCGCTTTCCACGATATTCCTCCTTGGATCCGTTGAAACACTGGTGAAGCAGGTGCCCTATTATTTAGGCGAATCGAATGAAAATATGGTCGCACGAACGGACGGAGGCGTTCTTGCATCGGTCTACCTGTCATCGGGGGGCCTGTTGTTCATCAGCTTTGTTTTTTTATTTTCCGGTTTTGGGGTCGCGGGCAGATCCCTGGTACATTATATCCAGATCACCCTGCTGACGGCGGCAATTTCCCTTTTTACCTGTTTCTATTATTATCGGTTCTCCGCATTCAGTCATTTCAAGGAAGTGAGCGTTCTCAATTCATTGCGCGCGGTACTGACTTTTTTGATCGTCATCGCGCTCGGGTGGAAATGGCATTTAATGGGAATGATCGTCGGCGGCTTTGGCGTTGAACTGTCGTTACTGGTGCTATCCGTTAAATTAAATAGAAGGCTCGAACGACCGATCCGGTTGAACTTCAATGCCGGGCTTCTCTGGAATCTCATTAAGATCGGTTTTCCCATCACCATGGTCTGGTGGGTGTACATGGTCATGTCTTCGATCGGGCGGATTATTTCCATCGGCATGCTGGGTAAAACAGCTACCGGCTACTACAGCCTCGGCGTCAGCATCGTGTCGCTCATCATTCTTGTGCCCGCGGCAATAGGCCAGGTACTCTATCCGCAGGTCAGCGAAAGGGTAGGGGGGAAGGCTTCGCCCGAATCCATTTCGCGTTATGTCGTATTCCCGGCGCAGATCATGAGCCTGGTCATTCCCCTGATGCTCGGCGTTCTCCTGCTGGTAACGCCGTTTGCATTACACGTGTGTTTTCCCAAATATATCCCGAGTATTTTATCGGCCCAGATTTTAATTTCAGGCGCTTTTTTTGCCTGCTTTATCAAGAACGGAGTCAATTATCTGGTCGCCCATGACAAACAGGCCGAAGTTTTCGCTTACGTCCTTGCCAGTCTCGCGATGACGGTATTGGTTACCGTCTCCGCCATAAAGATGCATTATGATATCCAGGGAGTTGCCGCCGGGACCGTGGCGGGGTGCCTGCTGCTCACGACGCTGATCTGGAAGTCGGTTTTTAAAAAATTCGGCTGCCCGTTACCGGAACAATGGAAGAAAATCGTTCAGCTCTATACCCCGTTTTTTGTCATGCTCGCCGTTTTCGTGCTGATCACCGGCATGGGGAACCGATGTATCCCGGACAACAGGGTAAAGCTGGCGGTAACGGTTCCATCATTTATCGTGCTGTATTTGTCGGCACTCTTTCCGATTCCTTTTCTCCGGTCATGGAGCACCGCGCTCGTCCGGGAATTGAAACGGCGGAATTAACCTTCATCGGCGGGTAACCCGGGCAGGGATGCCGGGAACGACCTCTGCAGCGGGAGCGCATCGATGTTAAACGGAAAAAAGACGCCGATCTTCACGGCAGTGCTTTTGATCGCAGGCATCACGGGCGCCGCTTCGCCCGGAGGCGCCGACAGCGCATCAATCCGGGGCATCACGGTGGCGCTCGGCCGGAACAACGAGGTGCTTGTCAACGGGAAACCATTCTTCCCGATCATGCAGTGGCGACAGAGAACGTCGAGCATTGCGGCGCAGAAGGAGCTGGGCATCAACACCTTTGTCGGGCTTGGCGATGAATCCTCGACATTCGATTTTTGCGACGAGGCGCGGAAGCGGGGTGTGTATGCGGTTCCGCCGTGGGACCCGGACCAGGTCGCTTCGGTAAAGAATAACCCGGCGCTGCTCGGCTGGGTGTTCGACGACGAGCCCGACAATCAGGATCACCATGTTCCGCCTGCGCAGATCCGGATGCAGTACCGCGATCTCAAGACCAGAGACCCCGGGCACCTCAGTTTTTTAACGATCACCTCCGGTTTTTCCGCCGAAGACAAGCTTCCCGACTGGATGAACGGCAGCAACTCCCGCTATTATGAATATCCCCGGTATACCGACATGATCGGCTTCGATTACTACCCGGTGTACGGATGGTGCCGTCCGGACTGGATTTACAAGGTGGGGCAGGAGGAGCGTGAACTGATCGCCACCTTCGCCGGCGCGAAAAAAGGCATTTTCCAATGGATCGAATGCTCCAGGACTTCGAGCAAGTGGTGCCATCTCCCCTCGCGCGGCGCCGACGACGGGCCCTTCGATTACGAGGTAAAGGACGAAGTCTGGCTTGCGATAGTAAATGGCGCCAACGCGATCGGCTACTTCACCCACTCCTGGCAATGTCCCGACTATGCTCAATGCTGCCTGAATTCCGCCCTCACGGCAATGCTGATCAAAGTGAACGGTCAGATCGGCGCACTTACCAAAGTGCTCTGCGCGGCCGATGCAAAAGATGCCGCCGGCGTCCAGGTCGCCGACCCGCACGGCCGGGTGACGGTCCGGGTCAAGGAGTACCGGGGAAGCCGGTACCTGATCGCCGTGAGCGTGCTGAACGTCACCGGCGCCCGCGATACCCAGCAGGTTCGGTTTTCGGTGCCCGGGCTCACGACCAGGGTCCGGGTGTACGATGAGGCGCGCTACCTCAGCCCGAATGCGGGCACTTTTTCGGATACCTTCACCAGGAAAGACCCGGTGCATATTTATGTCATGCCGATCAACGGATAAAAGCAGGGGAATCATGATGCCGGTCATCATGGCGGTACTGACCGCGGGGCTCCTCGCAACGATCGAGGCGATGACGCCTTCCCTCCCCCTCCAGGACAGCGCCTCGATCGACGGCGTCACCTGGAAATTCGCCGGCAAAGTCCCGGTCGGCCGATTTGTCAATGGCCACCTCTACGTGGTCGGCCCGGTTACCGTTTCGGCGATTACACCGGCCGCGGTAAACGGCCGGAACGGGTCGGTCCTCAACCTGCCGGTCGACCAGGATATCAGCGGTTTCGACGTCCGCGTGCACGCCGATCGTTTCAGGGAGCGTCTGCGCGTCTATCCGCCGATAAAACTGAAACCCGGCGACGAGCTTATCTCGTCGATCAGCGTTTCGTCGGTCGGCGGCGGCTGTAACTGGTTGAAGGAAGACGAACGCACCATAAGCCCGGTCGCCAGCGTGTCGATCCTGACCTGTCTTGCCGAGCCCGCAGCCACGGATGCCTTCCGGCCCTCCTATTGCGATCGCGGCCGGAAGATCTACTACGCCGACAGCCTGCGGCGGAATCTATTGCCGAATTTAAAAATGTGGCGGCCGGGAACACCGGATATCACTCTTTTCGCGGAGCATTTCAGGCGTCCCTGGCTCGATGTCTGCTTTTTCGGATTCGATGCCGCGATTGACTACCAGCCCGATTACGGGCGCGAGGTCGCCCGTGCGGTCGGCATGGCCTCGCTCCTTCTGTGCAGCGATTTCACCCCCACGGAGAAGGAGTCGTTGCTGGTCAATTTTGTCCAGTACGGAATCGATCTCTGGGGAATCGCCCGGGCGGGCGGGCGGGGGTGGCAGGCCCATGGCGGCAACGGCAGCGGCAGGAAGTGGCCGATCATCTTTGCCGGACTCATGCTCGGAGATTCCGCGATGGCATCGCCGGATAAATCCCTCCCGAACCTGCGCTTTGGTGAAGATATGCAGACGATGGCCGGTAAGAGCTGGACCGGAGCGGCGGTTGTGTACACAGGTCAGCAGGGAGTCGTAAACGGCAAGGCGGTCAGCAAAATGCCGGGGTGGGGTCCTTATGAAAACAACCCGCCCGAGGAATGGGGCGATTCGGACAAAATCGGCGAAGACGACCGGCGCTGCTGCACCAGCCTTTCCTGGGTAGGCGAAGCACTCTGCGCGCACCTGCTCGGCGCGGAAAAGCTGTGGAACCATGACGCCTTTTTCGATTATGTCGACCGGTGGATGACCGAAGACGATTCCCGGACCATAGCGGAAATCAAGCAGGCGAAGGGGTGGGATTATTCGGCGCCGTGGGGCCGCCAGGGACAATGCTGGGACGCCTTCGTGGAAAACATGTGGGAGGTATACCGATTTTATCGGACCCGATAGTCCGTCGGCGGCTCACGCACCCTCCGGCTGTTTCCCCTGGAAATAGTATTTCGATTGTTTGTAATACTGCATTTTCCGGTCGATCGCCGCAAAATTAAGCACCACGCCCATGAGTTTCGATCGCAGGGGGGAGTTCTCGGCGATTTTTTCCCGCAGATCGACGATATTGGTTTGTCCCGCCCTGATAACCAGGAGATAATGCGAAAACAACTGGTTGACAGAAAGGGCGTCGGCGACGATGCTTATCGGGGGAGAATCGAAGATGACGATATCGTTCTTCCGGATAAGCGTTTTGACCAGGAGGCGAAACCGATCGGTGGCCATCAGTTCGCTCCCTTTTGTCGTGGATGCGCCGGAAGAGATGACCGTCAGGTTGGGAATCGCGGGGGGATGGTGGATTGCAATACCGGCGGAGGCGCCGGTCGCCCTGTCGCTGCGGAGGAACTCCGAAAGCCCGGGGCTTTTATTGATGTTGAAAAGATGGTGGATCGTCCCGAGCCGCAAGTCGCCGTCGATGAGCGCGGTTTTCAGATTCTGCTGGGCCATGGCGATGGCAATATTCGAGGCGATGGTCGACTTGCCGACATTCGATTCCAGGCTCGTCACGACGAGCGTCTTTTCGGAACCGCCGCCGTGAAACCGGAGCATTATTTTCATGCGCAGCAGCCGGAACATCTCTTTGACATGGTCATGTTGATCGTCCGCGTCGCGGACGATCAACTTATTGCTCAACCGCCCCGGGCCGTTCCCGGCTTCCCGGTCCAGGGTCATTTTGGGTATGCTTTCGATAAAGTCGATATCGAGCATCTTCTTCAACTCGAGCTCGGTCCGGACCGTTTTGGAGGTGAGGTCGACAAGAACCAGCGGGCCGAAAACCAGGAACAGCGCGAAAAACGCCCCCAGGGCGAGCGCCTTGCTGTCGAGTTTCTGCGGCGGCGGAATCGGCGGAGAAGCATAATCCATCACATAAAAATCCGGCATTTCGGTGACATCCGAAACCGACGCCTGGTAGAATTTATCGAGCAACTTGGCGTAAATATCGGCCTTGATCTGCTGCATGCGGGAGAGTTCGCTCAGATCCTGCTCCTCGCTGGGCAGGGCCTGGATCTTCTGCGATAGTTCAAGAATCCGCCCCTGCTGGCTCATCTGGAGCTGTTTCCGGTCTTCGATGAAATTCTGTAAGGCGGCGACCACCTTCTCAATCATCTGCCTGATCTCTGCCTTGTTTTTCAAAACATCGGGATGATCGGCGTCGTAGGCGCCTTCCAGGCGGTGCCGCTCGCCGACAAGCCGCGACAGCTCGGTGCTCAGGAAGGGCGCGGCGTTATCTTTCTGGGAAACGAGAAAACCGAGAATCTCGCTGCACAGCTGCGGAAGGTTCTGGTCCGGGGCGCTGCGCAGTTTCTTCTGGAGCAGCAGGGCGCTGTTCATCGATTCCGCGACGCTGTCCTTCACGTGTTCCGCCGCTACCGAGCTCGACAGCATCTCTTCGGAACTCTGCGAAAGGCCGATGGTCGGATGATCCATGCGGAAAGTTTTCAGCTTCTCTTCCGACTCAGCCAGTTCGGATTTTGCCTTATCGAGCTGCTGGGTGAGGATCTCCCGGAGACTCTGCGACCGCATCTGCCGCGACCGGATATTTTTTGCCACGAATTTATCGGCAATCGTGTTGACCAGCGTCGCATCGAGATTGTAATCATTCCCGGTCACCGTAATCGAAAATGACGGATACCGTTCGGCCATGGTCGGCGACGAGGCATGGACCGAAACGCTGTCGCGAAGGGACTCAACCGCTTCGGGGGTATTGATAACCGAAAATTTGAAATTGCACGGGTGATGCAGAAACCATCGGCTGAAGCGGAGATGAACGCCGGGCAGTCGCAAAGTATCGAGGAGCGAGAGAGTGCCGTCGGCTATCCGGTCGATATAAAAGAGGCTGTGCACGCCGAAGGTTAAACTTTTCCGGAACACCCGGTAAGAGTTTCCGCTCTTTCCGTCGATGACGAACCGATACTTCCCGCTCGGCGCAAGCGAATCGACCACGATGGTATCGAAGATCGAACTGCGGGGGAAACGGTTCACTCTCAGGCGCAAGGAAAGGTCGTCGACGACCCCGCGCAGGAATTCCCTGCTCCGGATCAGAGCGGTCTGGGCAAGGGTATCGGGAGCTTCGGACTCGTCGTCGCCCACGCTATTCTCTACCTTGACCTGGCCGGTCGTCGCCTCTCCTCCAACGGCCCCGCCGAGGGTGACGGTTGCCGGAAGGGAGGGAGGGACGGTGTTTTTTACCTTATAGAGCAGCAGTGCAATGACAAGTCCGGCCGCAACGGGCGCCGAAAAAACGATCCACCATTTCCAGCGCCACAGGAGCGCGCCGTAATGGCGGGTATAGTGGGCAAAATCGACATCGCGCGCTCCCGCCGGCTTTTTGTAACCGGTCGAATCAGTCATAGCGGTTCATACACCTAATTCTTATTGTTATTGTCAATTTGAATAACTTCGTACGTCATAAGCAGTGATGCCACTATGGAGATAACGGGAAGAAAACCGTCCTTGAAGAACTCCCATGTCCCCCGCTTCGGTATCGCCGATACCGTCAGCTGGTCTCCTGATTTAAAACCGATGTCGAGAAGCGATTGCTCGGATTGCAGGTAGGGAAGCAGCTTCATGGTCTTGATTTTCCCGTCGGTCCCATGGACCCATTGAATTTTCTTGATGCCGTCCTCCCGCAACGTTCCCCCTCCCAGCTGGATGACGTCCCACAGGCTTCCGTGCGGATCGACCCAGTAGACCCCGGGTTTCAGGAAACCGCCCACCAGGGCGGTGCGGAACATCAGGCGCACGATCATGTGCTGCCGCGGAAGGAAGACCTTGTACTGGGCGGTTAGATACTGCTCGATCTCGCGGGGCGTCTCGTGGATAACTTTTGTCATGCCGATGAGCGGGAAATCGACATAGCCGTCATTATCTATCGGGAAGGTACCGCTCAGTATCGAACCGGAATCCGGGAAAGCGGCGATTTTCAGGGCTTCGCCGCCCTGACATTGAAGCTGCTCGTCGGCGGGAGAGCTCCCCGATTCGAGGCCGCCGGCGGACTTCGTCCGGTCCGGCGAAAGGGCAGGCGCCCGCGAGACGGAGGTCGTATCGTGCCCCTCCGCAGGGGCGAAGCCGGAATAAAGCATGACGCAGATGCAGGAAAGAGTGGTCAATGCTTTTGAGATTTCCATACTTTTTCAGGCTTTTCATTCCTCGGCAGTTCAAGCGGAAACGACTGAAAAAATATAAAATATGCCTTAAATCGATGGGTGATTGTTGTATCTCCCCGCGATGCTTCCATACCATCAGTTTGGCAAATCCCGCCGTTTCCTGCAATCCGGACGCCTGGCTTCCATCATCTTCCTCTTTTGATTTACAACTTGCTACTTGCGCCTTGCTACATCCTTTCATCCCCCCATCCATAGCTTCCGATCGATGCCGGACTTGAGGTTTATCCTCGTCACGTCCGACTCAAGATCGAGCGCAGCGTTCGACAGGTCTTGCTTTATAGCCAGCGTGGAGAGCAAGCTCTCCTCAAGAGTTCCCTGGGTCACGAGAAGGTATACCTGCACGGGCCGTTTCTGTCCCATCCGGTGCGCACGACCGATTCGCTGTTCGAGCACAGCAGGATTCCAGGGAAGGTCCACGTTGACAACCGTGTTGGCCGCCTGCAGATTAAGGCCGGTCGAGCCCGCGTTTGTGGTAATGAAAAACGTGCAAGCCGGATCATTCTGAAATTGGTTGACCAATACCCGGCGTTTTTTTTGCGGGACACTGCCATCAAGGCGAGCGTAACGAATACCGGCATCTTTGAAAAATCATCTGGTGGAGCCGGATGTTTATATTATTGTAAGGAGAAGGGGAGAGGGAGGAGGGCGCTTCCCCAAAAGGGAGGCCCGATGAGGGCGCGCAGCTTGAGGCGCCCAATACGGCAAACTCAAGCTGCATCGGTAAGAATGCTGCTATCAGGCCTGCTTTCCGCATAAAGCATTTCCGGATCGAGATCCGCACCATTACTCCATTCGATCGTGTCGAATTGGACATGAACGGATCGAAAGACCGATTCATCCTTTAATGCCGAAAAAATACCTGTGGACAAATATGGCGTGATATCGAAAATCCGTCGCTCTCCGTTTTCAAAGGTGAGGAGGAGCTCGTGACGCGGTAGAGGCATGACGGCGGTGATTCCAAGATATAATGCCATTGAAACTCTCCTAAGCGAGGGGATCGATTTTAAAGGGTAACTCTCCGTTTGAGGCAAGATTCCAATTGGCCAGTAATTCATCCTGGTGAAGTGTCGCCCATGCGACGACGAGTTTTACTTGTTTAGTCGGCAAATCGCTTTCAATTATTTCACCTTGCATAATATCAATTATTGCCTTGTAACCTTGATAATATGCATGGAAATGGGGCGGATTATGCTCAGAAGGTAAAATTACATCCTGATAATGATTCCATAGAACATGCTGATTGTCGGCATCGCCATCTCCCATTATTTCAGAATATAAATTCCAGCAAGGATGTTATTACGGTGCTTCGAATGCGGTGCTTCATCATTCAACTTTTACGATACTCCCCCCTTCATCCCCCCATCCACAGCTTCCGATCCAGGCTCCGGTAGTGTATCGCCTCGGCGATATGCGACGGCAGAATCTTCTCCTGTCCGTCCAGGTCGGCTATCGTCCTCGCCACCTTGTGGATCCGGTCGAACGCCCGTGCCGAGAGGCCGAGCTTGTCGATGGCGTTCTTGAGCATAGTCATTGAGCTCTCGTCGAGCACGCAGTGCGTGCGCAGGTGTCGCGACTCCATGTGGGCGTTGCAGAAGATCTTCGCCTCCCCCCTGAACCGGTCGAGCTGTACGTTCCGTGCGGCGGCCACCTGCTCCCGCAGCGTCGCCGAATCGGGTCCCGCGGTTTTCGAAGCGAGCTCGTCGTAGGAGAGCGCCGGGACCTCGACGTGGATGTCGATCCGGTCGAGCAGGGGCCCGGAGATCTTGGACATATATTTCTGGATGAGCTGCTGCGAACAGGTGCACTCGTGGCGCGGATCGGTAAAGTAGCCGCACGGGCAGGGGTTGAGCGCCACCGCGAGCATGAATTGGGCGGGGTAGCTGAGCGAAATGAGCGCCCGCGAAATCGTGACCTTGCCGTCTTCGAGCGGCTGGCGCAGGTTCTCGAGCACGTTCTTATTGAACTCCGGAAGCTCGTCGAGGAAGAGCACACCGTGATGGCTCAGCGAAACCTCGCCCGGCCGGGGGTAGGAGCCGCCGCCGATGAGGCCCGCGTCGGAAATCGTATGGTGCGGCGACCGGTAGGGCCGCGTGGCGAGAAGCGGCGTTTTTGAGTCGAGAAGGCCGGCGCAGGAGTGGATCTTGGTCGTTTCGAGCGCCTCGTCGAGCGTGAGATCGGGCAGGATCGTGGGCAGACGCCGCGCGAGCATGGTCTTCCCCGAGCCGGGCGGCCCGATCATCATGATGTTGTGCCCGCCCGCCGCCGCCACGAGGAGCGCCCGTTTGATATGCTCCTGGCCTTTGACATCTCGGAAGTCGATCGTGTACTGCCGCGCCCGGTTGAACAGGGAGCCGAGATCGGTACGGTGCGGTTCGATCCGCCGGTTACCCTGCAGGAATTCGAGCGCCTCCTTGAGTGTCGCCACCGGATAGATGTCGACCCCCTCGGCGACCGCCGCTTCGAGGGCGTTGTCCTTCGGCACGATCATCCCCCTGATCCCTTTGTCGCGTGCGCAGATCGCCATGGAGAGCATGCCCTTGATCCGCTTCACCGTGCCGTCGAGCGAGAGCTCGCCGACGATGACATACCCCGCCGTGTTGTCGAACCGCACCTGCGAGGAGGCTTCGAGGAGACCGATGGCGATGGGAAGATCGAAGGCCGATCCCTCCTTTTTCACGTCGGCGGGGGCGAGGTTGATCGTGACCTTGCGGCAGGGAAATTCGAAGCCGCAATTCTTGATCGCGGACATTACCCGTTCCTTCGATTCGCGCACCGCGCCGTCCGGGAGCCCGACCATGGCGAAGCTCGGGAGCATGTCGGTGATATCGGCTTCGATGTCGATCTCAATCGCTTCGATACCCATGAGCGCCATTGAGCGGATTTTTGACAGCATCGCGCACTCTCTTTCGAGAAACCATGCGGCCAGAGGGCCAAATACCGTGAAGTAAAATAAAATACCATCGGCGAAAGGCGAATTGCGGAAAAGAACGAAGAGTAACCCGGTATTCGCCCCGATGCCGGGGACGGGGCGCGAAGCGCCGGGCGCCGTCGACAATATTCCGCCCGCTTAATCGGATTCGAAGATGCCGCAGGGTCGATCGAGAACCTGCGGCAAAGGGCGAAAGCCGGAGGGATACAACCATGATCAAACCGATTCTTCAGCTGGGAAACCCGCTCCTTCGCCGCAAGGCGCTCCCGATTACCGATCCGTCCGACCCGGACCTCGGCCCACTCCTCGACGACATGCTTGCCACCCTGCACGAATCGCGGGGCGTGGGCATCGCGGCCCCGCAGATCGGCGTGTCGCTGCGCCTCGTGATCATCGCCTCGGAGTCGAACGATCGCTACCCCGAAGCGCCGACCATGGTGGCGGTACCGCTCCTCAATCCCCGAATCGAATGGGCCTCGCCGGAAACCGAAAAGGACTGGGAGGGGTGCCTGAGCATTCCCGGACTGCGGGGCATCGTTCCCCGCAATACCCATATTCGCGTGCGCTACCTGAACTTTCCCGGCGGCGAAGAGGTCGTGGAGGAGTTCGAAGGGTTTGTCGCGCGGATAGTACAGCACGAGGTGGACCACCTTGACGGAACGCTCTTCATCGATCGCGTCGGGAGTACGCGCGAGCTCGCCACCGAGCGGGAGTATACCCGGATCGTGACCGAAGAGGAATAAAAAATGTGTATGCATTTATAAGAGGATCTCGGGCGATTCCGCTCATCCTGCTTCTTAGGGGAACCTCTATGCATTCCGCTCATGGTTCGACAAGATCACCACGAACGGTTTATGTGCGGTTACTGGTGAACTGCTTTCGTATAAGAGATCCCTCCACGCCACTAAAGATGACCTGTGCGGGAGGGTAACTCCGCCCGGATAAAAGATCCGCCCGTACATCGGCTATCCCTTACCCTGCAACCCGCCTGTTTCCCCTCCTCTTTATTGAGACCCGGCGGGATCGACTCCCCGGCGTCGCGACTGCCCGCCGACAAAAAAAACTTGTTGCATTCCCGGAGAAATGATACCCTTTAGGCTCCGGGACGGTGAATGCAGCCGTTGCATTCGACACGCCGCGTCGCGGATCGCTTCGTACGCAAACTAAAACATGCTTCAAGGGGGGGGTTATGTCTCGTCGCTGGTTGAAATGTCTGCATCTATCCGCAACTATCCTTACCGTCTGGGCCCTGGGCATAAGCGCCCAGACGATTCCCGCGGCTCCGCTCCTCGCCGCACCGACCAGCGGAGCCGGAAACCAGCCGCTGGCGCTCACCCTGAACTGGAACACCTCCGCGGGAGCGTTTTCCTACGGCGTTCAGGTTTCCCTGTCGAGCACCTTCGGCACTACCATTTTCAGTCAGTCGGGAGCGACATTGACAAGCACCGTTGTCAACGGCCTGGCGAATGCAACCACCTACTACTGGCGTGCAAACGCGGCGGACACCACCGGCGACACGAGCTGGTCGGGTGCCTGGAGCTTTACGACCATTGTGGCGCCCCCGGCCTCCCCGGCACTCGTCGCTCCATCGAGCGGCGCGACCGGCGAGCCGCTGGCGGTCGGCCTGGCCTGGGACAGCGTCGGCGGAGCCGCTTCCTACGAGGCGGAGGTCTCCCTGTCGAGCACTTTCGGCACCACCATTTTCGATCAGACGGGGCAAACGCTTACCGCGGCAACCGTGACCGGCCTGTCGAACGGCACCGTCTATTACTGGCGTGTAAATGCATCGAACGCGGGCGGCACGAGCTGGTCGACCGCGGAGAGCTTCACCACGATCGTTGCGGCACCCGCGGCGCCTACGCCCGCTTCGCCGGCCAGCGAATCGGTCAACCAGCCGCTCTCGGTCGCCCTGAGTTGGGGCAGCATGCCGGCGGCCGCTTCCTATGGTGTTGAAGTTTCAACCGATGTGAATTTCGGCTCCACCGTGTTCGGTCAGTCCGGCATCACCGGCACCTCGACAACCTCGAACGGACTTTCGAACAATGTGACCTACTACTGGCGTGTCGACGCCTCGAACGCGGGAGGAACCGGCGCCTGGTCGAACATCTGGATCTTCACCACGATCGTTGCGGCCCCCGCGGCGCCGCCGCTTGCCTCGCCGATCAGCGGATCGGCCAACCAGCCGCTCGTCCTGGGCTTGAGCTGGGGGAGTTCGGCCGGGGCATCGTCCTACGAGGTCGAGGTTTCCCTGTCAAGCGCTTTCGGCACCACGTTCTTCGACCAGTCCGGAGCGGCGCTGACCAGCGCAACGGTGAGCGGCCTGTCCAACAGCACCGTCTATTACTGGCGCGCGAACGCATCGAATATCGGCGGGAAGAGCTGGTCGAATGCGGCGAATTTTACGACGGTCATGGCGGCACCGGCCGCGCCGGTCCTTGCATCGCCGACAAACGGAGCGATCAACCAGCCGATAGTCCTTGGACTGACATGGGGCAGCGTTGCGTCCGCCTCCTCCTACGAAGTCGAGGTTTCATTGACAAGTACCTTCGCCGCCACCATCTTCGACCAGGCGGGCGGATTGTTGACCAGCGCAACGGTCATCGGGCTGGCAAACGGCACCACCTGCTACTGGCGGGTCAATGCCTCGAATATCGGCGGAACCGGCGCCTGGGCGACCGCCGCGAGCTTCACCACGATTGCGGCCGCTCCCGCAGCGCCCCTTCTGGCATCGCCGTCGAGCGGAGTCGTCGGGCAGCTGCTGTCGCCGGTCTTAAGCTGGGGAAGCGTTGCCGGAGCCGTCTCCTACGGCGTCCAGGTGTCGACCGATGTAAATTTCGGCAGCACGGTATTCGGCCAGTCCGGCCTTGCCGCCACCGCAACGACGGCCGCCGGGCTTGCAAACAACGTATCCTACTACTGGCGCGCCGAGGCGGTGAATGCCGGCGGCGCCGGCTGGTCGAATGTCTGGATCTTCACGACCATTGCGGCGATTCCCGCCGCGCCGTCGCTCGCCTCCCCGTCGAACGCGTCCGGCAGCCAGCCGCTCTCGCCGGTCCTGAGCTGGGGAAGCGTTGCACGGGCGTCGTCCTATGAGGTTGAAGTTTCTTCAACGAACACGTTCACCGCCACGCTCTTCGACCAGGCCGGGGCCGCAATGACAAGCGCGATCCTCACCGGACTTGCGAACGGAACGACCTACTACTGGCGCGCAAACGCCTCGAACGCGGGCGGCACGAGCTGGTCCAATCTCTGGAGCTTCACGACCATCGTTGCGCCGCCGACCGCGCCCGCACTCGTCCTGCCGACCAACGGGGCGGGCAGCCAGTCGCCGTCGCTCAGCCTGACCTGGGGCAGTTCGGCAGGGACGGCGACCTACGGCGTGCAGGTATCCACCGATGTAAACTTCGGCAGCACCCTGTTCGGCCAGAACGGCATCGTCGCCCTTTCCGCGAAGCCGAGCGGGCTTTCGAACGGGACGACCTACTACTGGCGGGCAAGCGCCTCGAATGCCGGCGGCTCGACCTGGTCGGAAGTCTGGAGTTTCGCAACCGTTCCGCTGGCACCGTCCGCACCCGTGCTGTCGACACCGTCAAACGGAACGACCGGAGTCGCGTCCGCGCTCATCCTGAGCTGGACTACCGTGAGCGGAAGCCAGTCGTACACGGCGCAGGTATCGACCGGTTCGGCATTTGCGACTACCCTGTTCGGCCAGACCGGCGGTATTCCGGTTGCCGCGGTCAGCGGTCTCGCCTACGGCGTCACCTACTACTGGCGGGCCGGCGCGACCAATAGCGACGGCACCGGCTGGTCCGCCGCCTGGAGTTTCGTAACGCTGACGGCTCCGGCGGCGCCATCGCTTGTTTCACCGAGCAATGGAGCATTGTTTGCCAACGGGATGCCGGTAACGGTCAGCTGGGCAACCGCCGCCACGGCGACCTCCTACTCCATTCTGTCATCACCGGATTCCACCTTCGCCGTAATAACGCTCTTCCAGAGCGGGCTGACCGCCGCCTCCTGCCAGTTTACTCCCGTTACCGGCGTCCCGAACTACTGGCGGGTCGCCGCAACCAACGACGCCGGCACGACCTGGTCGGGCACCTGGAGCATCATCCCCTCGACCGCGGTGCGGCCGGTAGCCCTGCCGGGCGAAGGCTATGCTTTCTCAATGGACAGGGGGGCGATCTCCTATACGCTGCCGAGGGCGGAGCAGGTGGAGATTGCTCTCTACGACGTACTCGGCAGGACCGCGATGACCCTGAGTCGCCGGCAGGCGGCCGGTTCCTACCGCATCGATTTAAAGGCCGGGACGCTCGCCTCGGGTCAATATATCGCGCGATTCAAGGCGGGAATATTTGAAAAGCAGGCCGTTATCATGCTGACCCGGTAAGAGCCCGGATCGCCGGACCCCTCATAAGGAAAAAAGGGGAGGAGCGGTTGCCGCTCCTCCCCTTTTTTATCGACCTGCACCCGACCGTGAAGTTCGCAGGCGGTTACCAGACTATTTTCTGCATGAATTTCCCGCCGTTATTCGCCAACTGTCCCAGATAGAGGCCATGCGGCAGCGAGCTCATTTTCACCGCGGTAACCCCGCCGGCCAGGTCCCGTTTTAAAAGCAGCCTTCCCTCCGCGCTGAACAGGGAAAAGGTTGTCCCCGAAGAGTTGCCGGCGGACGAAAGCGGCGTATAGAGGAACAGCGTACTCCCGTTGCGATGGATCGAAAAGGCCGCCGTTCCCGTTGCAGCGAGCGGACGAAACGATCGTGCGATTCCGGTAGGATTCGACGAGGGCGCAACCGACTCGACGGTCGCGCTATCGCTCTTCAGACCCGTCGCGGTCGCGGTGACCGTGATGAGCCCCGGTGTCGCACCCGCCTGAAGCATGGTCGTGGCAATCCCGGCCTCGGTAACCGGCTGGATGAGGATCGCCCCCGATCCGGTGGTCACCGTAAAGGTGACGGCATTGGTCGCGGTGGGCATGAGCGTCCCATTCGTATCGACGATCGCGGCATGGACATACGCGATATCCGACGAGTCTGCCTGGAAACGCAGCGTGGCGGTATCGATCGTGACCACGAGCCTGGCGGCGGCGACCGGCGGCCGCACGGTATCGGATGCCCTGACGACGCCGCCGAGATACCCGTCGGCGCGAAGCGTGCCGGTTCCCGGCGTATAGGCCGAAAGGTTGAACGTAAACGGCCGGTGGTGGAGGAACATGATGCTGTCGTATACGCCCGAGCCGCCGGCAGCCGAACCGGTGCCCGCTACGATATCAGGCCCCTGCTTCGCGACGAGCGTGCCGCTTACGTACATGGCGACCGAATCGCAATTGCTGAACACCCTGACCGGGTTGTTCGCCGATGCGGTGCCGACAACGGCGGCGGAAGCCCACCAGTTGGCAATGTATACCATCGGTCCCTGCACGGCACCGCCGATCCCCCCGATGACGGTCCCGGTGTCCATCTGGCTTTTGTAGGCGTACCAGCCCATCTTGGGAATCCTCGCCCAATCGACGACCCCGGATCGCACGATGCCGACCAGGTTGTAGTCGAAGGCGGTCCAGACCTCGTCCCCCACGAAGGGGATGTCGGCATCGCCCGATGCCGGGGTGACGGAACGGTTCAGGCTTTCGTTGGTGATCTGGTTGTTGCACAGCCTGACCGTGTTCATTTCGGGAGACCGTGCCGAGCGTTGCCCGCCGCTGCTGAAATTCCAGTCGGCGTATTCGGTAATATTCATGGGCTTGGTCATGGTGGTGGGGCAACCGAGAGCGCCGTGCTGGTCGGAGCTGTAGATGATCTTATAGCCATAGCCGACGTTACTGGCCGCGCAGGTTGCGTTACCTATTTCGCCGCCGGTGTAAATGGTGTCGAAGGGGTACTCCTGGTTGGCATCGGCGTTGGCGGTAATGGTGTAGCTCTGCGCGTCGCCGCTCTCGTTGTGGGCGATTTCCCACATGATGACCGCCGGATCGTTGCGATAGAGGCGGATCATGTCGCGGATATCGTTGTACGAATTGTTGACAAACCCGGCAACGGTCGAGGTATGCTGCCATCCCGGAAGACAACTCATGACGCAGACGCCGAGCTTATCGCAGGCACGGATGAAGAAGGGCGATTGGACGTAATGGCACGTTCGGACAAAATTGAACCCCGCCTGCTTGAGGAGGAGCGCATCGCGGTACTGGCCCGAAGCCGGGGTGGCGTTGCCGATATAGGGGGCGTCCTGGTGGCGGTCGGCGCCGTTGGCGTAAAAATTCTGGCCGTTGATAAAGAGACCGCCGGCCGCTTCCCCGGGAGACGGCAGCATCCGTATCGTCCTGATGCCGATGGTGGTATATTCCAGATCGGCCGGCGTAGTATTATTGTAGACCCGCGAGCGAACGATGTAGAGGTTCGGATGGAGCGGGTGCCAAAGCCTGGGATTGG
>CAZYYB010000004.1:0-84879 GCA_964651515.1 uncultured Fibrobacteraceae bacterium | reverse complement strand
CGGATACCTACAAGTACTATGGTTACCTCGACGACAACAAGCTGAAACCGCTCACCGTTTCTACAGGAACGGTCGCTTCGCAGATTCTCGTAACCGCTCCGGCGATGACCGTTCCGGAAACACTCATGGTCCGTCTCAGCACGGCTCCCACCATGGTAGTTCTCAACGGCGCAACGCTCACCAATACCCAGTACCAATACAACGCCACGACGATGAGACTAACGGTTCCAAATCTGACGGGTGCTGCAGCGGTGCTGGCTCTCAACGGCGCGGTGGTAGGAACGCGGCCGTACTATGTGCCGGCTACCCTGCATGGAAGTCTCGAGATCCGATCGGCAGGCGACCACCTCTCCATTCTCATTCCGGGAACTTCGGGGATAGCGGCAAAGGACCACGTCGAACTTTCGATGTTTGATTTAGCGGGCAAATGCGTATGGAACGTTTCGCTGCCTGCCTCCAGCCAGCAGACCATCGTTAAAGTACCGGCGGGACGGGTTAATCACGGGATGTATTTCACCGTAGCGAAGGTTAACGGCCTCACCCTTGGACGCGCAAAAATCGCGCTGCCATAACATCCTCGCCTGCGCGGATGGCAGCATTGCATTCCAGAAAGTATAAAAAGCCCTCGCGAAAAGCGGCGGGGGCTTTTTTATAATGCAGATTATTTTGACCACAAGGCAAAGAGTCGATTCAGCACGAGGAGAATAGGCAGATGAAAAAAAGGATATTCGGCGCGTTGGCGGCGGCATGGTGTTTTCAGGCAGTCTATGCGGCCGTCCCGGATACGGGTACGACGACGAGTCTTTTCGGAAGCGCTTTCTATCAGGAAGGTCAGATCGAAAAAGCGGATGCGGGCTTGCAGAACTACCAGAAGATGGTGGACCAGCGATATGGATTCACGCTTGGAATGGACTCCAGGGTCAACGACCGGTTGAGGATTCTCGCCTCGGCGCAAATTTTCATGTGGAGCACGGCCGGTCAGGAAGGCAGCAATACCACTGTTCAAACGATCATTGTCCCGAAGGATGGAGAGGGAATCTATACCTTCGGCAGCGACCCGGCCAGTCCCACTCCGGGGCTCCAGATCGCACTCGGCTACTTTCCCTTCAAATACGATGCCGAGGCGACCAATTTCGGCGAATACCTCCTGAACCCGCGAACCGGGACCTACCCGCAATACATCATCACCGATTTCGATAATGACGAGTCCACGGTCCTCGGATTTCGCGCGACCAGCTTCTCTTTTGCGGGTAATTTGAGGCAGGATCTGCTCGTTACTAGTGAAGTTAATCTCCAGCTTCCACCGTTCGGCGATTTTTCCCTGGGCTATCTCATTGGCTATAAGGTTCAAAAAATGCTGGATGTGGGCGGAGGCATCTTCTTGAATCGTGTGCTGCCGATTGCCCCTCAACTCACTACCTTGCCTGGCCAAGTAGCCGAGGTGGAGGGCAATGGAGATACCGTATACTATACGAAGCAAGGTGTCAAGCTGATGCTCAGGGCGGCTTTTGATCCAAAAGCCCTGCTTCCCAATGATATAGCCAGCCTTTTCGGCCCCGAGGATGGAAAGCTCTACTCCGAATCGGCCATTCTGGGCGTGAAAGATTATGGTGCCGATTATAATGACGTATGGCAGAGGAACCCCAGAATGGTGGGCTTTAATATTCCCTCGTTCCGGGTACTTGATGTTCTGTCCTTTGAGCTGGAATACTTTAAGACCCCCGCGCTCTATACTAATGATCTTCAGAACATTCAAACGAGTGCCGAACCGTCTGTGGCATTGAATGGACTGAAGAACAATCCCTGGGACTGGTCGATCTACGCAAAAAAAACGTTAGCTAAAGGGGTAAGCCTCAGGGCGCTCATCGGCAAGGACCACTATTTGGGCTATCAGATAGACTACATGGGAAATCCTACCGGTGCCGGCGGCGCGGCCGCGATGAGATCTTCGGGCACCTGGCATTACGATGCAAAAGTACAGTACGAATTCTAACTTTTTATATAATGAGGCTGCAAAGAATGAAAAAAATAGTAATGCTCCTGATAACAGCGGCTGCGCTATGCTGCGGGACCTCATGGGCGCTTGACCCGGATATCCAGATTACCCCTCATGGATTTGCCTACTTCCAGGTAGGCCAGTTCGAACAAACCTACGACGGCGGTAATGCAATAGCCATTCCGGATAAAACGTGGGATGAACGCTTCGATTTAAGGCTTGGCTACAGTGCCCTTATCGAACAGCGATTGCAGGTGATCGCCGGGGCCGAAATTCCCTTTTATATCAGGCAGAGCCCGCAGGCAAATTCGTCGCAAGTTTATGGAGGCATCGCCAACTCGCAGGACCTTACCGGCGAACTCGCGGTCAAGGAAGCCCAGGGGATTTACACCTTCGGCGCCGATCCCCGGAGTAAGACTCCACCCTTGCAGATCGCTCTCGGCTACTTCCCCTTCAAGTACGACGCTTCGGCAAACAATCTGGGCGAATACCTCTTCCCCACCCGCACCGGCGCATATCCGCAGTATGTCATTTCCGATTTTGACAACTGCCAGGCGCGGCTTCTGGGGCTCAGGGTA
Organism: uncultured Fibrobacteraceae bacterium; assembly: GCA_964651515.1. Classification (GTDB taxonomy): domain Bacteria; phylum Fibrobacterota; class Chitinivibrionia; order Chitinivibrionales; family Chitinispirillaceae; genus BOG-1184. The sequence goes on along the minus strand of CAZYYB010000004.1, from coordinate 82,305 downwards.
ACGGGCTGGATTCTCAACCAGGTTCGCCTTGATGCGCTGCTGACAAGCGAGCAGGTATTCAACCCCGACGGCGACCTTTCGCTCTCCTTTCTCGTCGGGTATAAGCTCGGCTCCCTTCTGGATTGCGGCGCAGGCGTATCCTTCAACCGGATCATCCCGATCGATACTACTTTGACGTCCCCATCGAACGATTCGCCCTATACCCTGCAAGGGACCAAGCTGATGGCGCGGTGTGCGGTGGACCCGAAATCGCTTCTGCCGGAGGAGGTTTCGGGATTGTTCGGAAAGCAGGATTTAAAAATTTACTACGAAGAAGCAATTCTCGGCGTGAAAAATTACGCTCCCGATTACGATATCCGTTGGCAAAGAATGCCGATCATGCTCGGATTCGATTTTCCCACCTTTAATGTCCTCGATGTGCTCTCCCTTGAAGGGGAGTACATGGACACCCCATACATGGATGGCATATGGGGGAACGATAATCCCTCCCCGCTCGATGCCAGCAACACTCCCAACCAGGCCAAGTACCACTGGTCGATATGGGGACAGAAAACCCTTGCAAAGGGTTTGGCAATCACGGGGCTGATCGGGAAGGACCACTTCCGGTGGCAGGAGGCAGACGGAACCACTACTCCTGTCGATCTGTTGCAGGCAAACGGCAACTGGCATTACAACGTCCGTATCATGTACTCCTTTTAGCAAATAGTGAGGTCACGATGGCCATCAACGAATTTCTTCTGAAAAGCAACATCCTGATCAAGGACAACCCGGCCATCTCGCCGGACCTGACGCTCGATACGGCCGGCCTCTTCGCTGCGGCGCAGGCCGAAGGGGCGACGCTCCAGACCATTGTCGATAAAAAGACCGCCGAAGCCGGCGCGAAAATGCTCGAAAAGCTCGTGCTCCGGCCGTGCTCGATCTTTCACCTCGGCACGGCGGCCCTTTTCGTGATCGAGTCGAAGGCTACCGGCGACTGCGGCCTGTTCACCGCCTCGACGGCCCCGCTCGGCTTTGCCGATGCCAAGGTTGTTCCCGGAAAGTTCCAGGTCATCCCGCTCGTGTGGCAAAACATCATCACCCTGAAAAATCTCGTTCTCGAACACGATCCGGGATCCACTATTTTCCCGCGCGCCGCCGAGCCTCTCGGAAGATCCAGCCTCGGCATCGGCGCCAGGTTTACGACACTCCACTGGCCGGCCGTGGCATGGGTCATGAAGGAGCTCGGCCTGCCGCTGACCGCCAACCAGAACTCCATTCCCCGCGAGCTTGTGTACGATGTCGATGCCATGATCGGGAAACGGCTTGCCGAGGTCCCGTTCCCCTTTATCGGCCGGTCGGTTCCGGAAGGACACCAGGGGCAGTCGGTGCAGGGGATGTCGCATGCGTCTATCATCGAACTGCTGAAGCTCGGGTTCCACCGTCACCGGATCCCCTGGGGATTCAATGCCGACCACCAGCCCATCGGCGGCCGGTTCGACGCCATCGAGGAGCAGCTCGTTGAGGGAAGCATCTTTGCGTCCTACATTACCTACGACATGAGCCCGGAGCTGTCGGGAAACGCGCTCATCGCCGATGCGGGCGAGCTCGAGAAAAAATTTGCAGAACTCGTCGATCCGGTGCTCTTTTCCTCGCTAACCGCGAAATTGAACAGCCTTCATTTTTCCGTTCCCGAGGCCGACCTCAAACGGATCGTGACCTACCTCATGCCCGCGCTCACGAAAACGAAAAAACGCGACGAGCGGTATACCGCAATCCGTTCGAAGTACTTTACCGCACCCGAGGGAAGGAAGTTTTTCAAGGAGCTCTCCATCGATGAACTTCCGGGGGAAACGTCGCCGCAGACGCTTGCGGTATGCCTTGGGCTCGTGGATGCCATGGGACTGAAATTCGATTTTATTGCGCCGAATATTGGGTTCCAGAAGAACATCCCCTATGCCGATAATGCCGCCCTCGAAAACAAAATCGCAGCGCTTTACGGTGTTGCGGAACAGTTCGGGGTCTCCATCGGGTTCCATTCGGGGTCCGGAAAATCCGCTGAAAACTACACCTCCATCGGCCGCATCACCGGCGGCGCGCTCGAAATAAAGACCTCCGGGAGGTATACCTACGAGATGGGCGTTGCGCTGTCGCGTTCCACGGATCCGCACGACAAGGCACTCTGGCACGACTGGCATGCATTCACCAGGGAACTCGCGGTTTTGGGCGCCTTCGCCGATAATGCCGCCCAGAAATCCTTTGCGCGGGATTTTATCTCGACCACCCTCAGGCACGAGCACGTCCCGGTGGACGGGGCATTCGATTCCCCGGACACGCTGCGACGCGTCCTCGATGCCCTCGCGCCGTCGCCCGAGCATGTTTTCTGGTTTGAATACAACTTTCTGTTCGTCCTCGCCGCCGGGGGAAGCATTGCGCGCCTCGGCGACCATTCCGCCGACGGTTACCTTCAACGCTCCCGCTTCTACCGGATCTCCGACGAAGCGCGATTGCTCTATGCGCGACAGACCGCGGCATACATCCTCTTCCTCGCCGAGTCGACCGGGCTCGCAAAAAAAGGAAGGTTAAGAACCACGGCGGAGAAACTCGCCGGATTCTCATCGTACCGGGATCTGCTGGACGATATTGCCATAGAGGCGGCGTAACGTCGACATTTGACCGAGGCAATCTTTCGGAATTCGTGCACCATCAGGGCGGAAATAGCGGCCTCATCCCGCTTCGTCCCGGGCGAAGCGAAAACCATTTTTACGGAAGGGGATTCGACCATGCGATACAGGATCTCGGTTCTTTTCGGTCTCACGGCGTTATTCGTCATGGCGGGCTTGCAGGACGTTCCGGCGCAGACCGCCGCATCGCTTCAGGCGAGTTTCGGTAACCCGCCGAGTCAATACCGCATGGGTATCCGTTACTGGTGGTGGGGCGACAACGTTACCAGGGCCGAGCTTGGCTGGGAACTCGGGCAGATGAAGAGCCAGGGCATCCAGGAGGTGGAGCAGATCGGCGTCTACGATGCCATTACCGCACAGACCGGAGGAACCGTTCTCCTCGGCTCCTCCCAGTATACGGCAAACATTATAAACCTCATCGAAGTGGCGGACTCGCTCGGCATGGTGGTCACCGTGACCCCCGCGACCGCGTGGCCGTGGTGCTACGGCAATAACGCCACCGTTCCCGCCGGCCTCCCCAATTTCGCACAGGCGGGCGCCGACAATATGACCTATGCGAGCACGGTTCTCACCGGCCCGCAGAGCTATACCGGGGCCATTCCCAAACCGACTGGAACCACCACCAATACCATGCTCTGGCAGGTGACGCTCGCCCAGAATGCAACGTCCGGCACCACGATTTCGCCGCTGGCCGCCGCGTCGACCGTGTATACCCAGAATGTCAATACCGCCACCGCTGCCATCACCACCGCCATCCCCGTCCCGGCCGGCACCTGGGTGCTCACCGGTTACTGGCTCACGCCGACGTCGCTTGGAAACCCGGACGCGGGTAAGGGACAGGAACCTGAAAACAACGGACCTGAAGTGGGATTCGAGGACTCCGGCTCGGTGCATGCGCAACTCAACTGGGCTATTGCGCCCGTGATTGCCGGTTTGAAAAGCGCCGGGTACGGTTCAATGGTCGGCACCTCATTCAAGGGAATCGAGTGCGATAATCTGGAAGAATATCTCGATGGCATCGGCCCGAATTTCGGCACCCAGTTCCAGACCCTGCGTGGGTGGAACTATCTGCAATACCTGCCGGTTCAATATTACGATGCCACGAGCACGGCAGGGAAAATGATCACCGCCGAATACAATGCCGTGCGCGGCATGTGTTTCGCTCAGTACGGGTACGGCGGGGTCAAACAATGGGCAAATGCGAACGGGCTCCAGTTCCGGGGAGAGGGCCACGACTGGTTCTATTGGGCCGACAATTACGGCAATTCCGATGTGCCGGAGCAGGAAGTTTACGGTTCCGACTCCGGACGGCTCTGGTACGGCCAGCCGATGCGGGCCGGCGCCGATGTCTACGGCCGTCACATTAACGCCTGCGAATCTTTCACCGAGCTCGACGGCGATAACGGTACCAACAACCCTTCGATGAAGCTTATGAACGATGAACTGAATAATTTCTTCGGCGTAGGCGTCAACTATGTCATGATGCACGGCTACACCTATTCGCCGTCGAACAAGGCATGGTTCGAGAATTTCCGCTCATCCAGTAATTTCAACCACTGGCACCCGTTTTTCCCCATCTGGCGAGGGTTTGCGAATTATATCGCCAGTAACCAGTATCTCCTGCAGCAGGGTAACCCGGTGGTGCCGATCCTTGCGATGGGAAAAGATACCGCAACAACCGGGTACTCCCCCGGGGCCGTCAACGGCGAGGTGACGGACGATCCCTGCAGCGAGGCGGGCTTTCTCCAGAATACATTCACGGTGACAAACGGCACCATCAACACCCCGACGACCAGCTATAACCTGCTTATTGTCAGGGATACGGCGATACGCTTTGTCGAAACCCTGCGGAAGCTCGACACCATGATTCGCGCCGGTGCGAACGTATTGTTTACTAGCGGGATGGTGACCGCGACGACGCCCTATTTTTACGGCGGCAATTACGTCGCGGTCGACAGCGAAATGGCATTGCTCAAAGCGGACATGTACGATGTCATCACCGGCAAGGGACCCGTTACCGTCGGCCTCGGAAAGGTATGGAGTACCGCCTATGACACCCCGGAACAGGTGCTGACCGAGCTGGGCATCCAGTCGGCGGTGATCGGACCGGCCGCGTGGAAAACCGTTGCAGGGTATTATCCCTGCCAGCAGCGACGCGGGACCGACTATGATCTCTTCTTTATCAACAACGACGTCGGGGCCTCCGGCACCTGGCAGCTCAATGCGCTCGGCGAACCCGAACTCTGGGATGCCGCCACCGGAAGAATGACGCCGCTGAATTTCACCGCGAGCGGCGGCTATACAAATGTGACCCTTACCGGCAATACCTACGACTCCTACCTGATAATGGTGCGCCGCGACAAGCCGGCGGTCTCTCCGAACCTGCCCGCCGCAACGTGGACTACGATCGATTCGATCTATGGCACCTGGAGCGTCAAATTTACCGATACCGTCTGGGATACGCTCACCAGCACCACCATGACAACCCTTGCAGGATGGAATACCGTTACCGCCCTGCCGTCCGGATTTGCCGGCATCGGCGCCTATTCCATTACCTTTAACCTCGCCACGCTTCCCGATTCGACCAAAGACGTTATACTCAACCTCGGTACCCTGACCGACAACGCCCAGGTGACGATCAACGGGACGGTTGCCGGGTACACCTGGAAGTCGCCATACCAGGTGTATGCAACGGGCCTTTTGAAAGCGGGGAGCAACACCCTGCTGGTGCGCGTGGCGAGCCGCTGGAATATTGCCGGCATCACCAATGGATTGCTCGGACCGGTCACCCTGAAAATCGGCAATCTATCCAAGGCGACCGCTGTACGCCCGGTCATGGCAAAGGGAAAATCGGGAGATTTTTCCGTGGAGAGCTCGGCCGGCGGCAGGATAGACTTCAGCTTCCCGCAAGTTGACAATTATCAAATAGTCGTCAGGGATATCCAGGGCCGGACCCATGGACGCTACGACCTTAAAAATCGCGGCACCTTCGCACTGCCCTGCAGCGCCTTTGCGCCCGGGATCTATGCGATCGAGGTCAGGGGAGCCGCACAGACCTGGAACAGGCGCGTAGCGATCGTGCGGTAGGCGGCAATTAAACGGCCTCGCCTCTTACCCTCGTCCCTCGCGGAGAGGGTGAGAGGCGAGGCCTTCAATCTTATCAAGGATGAACCATGTACCTTTCCGATGATTTTCTCCTCCATTCCACCAGTGCGCGCCGACTGTTTCACGAGTATGCCGCGGAAGCGCCGATTTACGACTACCACTGCCACCTCTCCCCCGCCGCCATCGCCGACGATGCGGGGTTCGAAAACATCAGCCGCATCTGGCTCGGCGGCGATCATTACAAATGGCGGGCAATGCGGGCGAACGGCGTCGACGAGCGCTTCATTACCGGCGGCGCGTCCGATGAAGAGAAATTCTCCGCCTGGGCCGCTACCATGCCCTACCTCATCCGGAACCCGCTGTTCGACTGGGCGCACCTCGAACTTAAACGGTATTTCGGCATCGCCGAACTCCTGACTCCGCAGAGCGCATCGCGGATCTACGCCGCCTGCAACGAGCGTATCGCGGAAAAGACCTTCACCGTACAGAGCCTCCTCGGAAAGATGGGGGTCAAGGTGGTGTGCACCACCGACGACCCGCTCGACGATCTCGCCGCCCATGAGCGCCTGAAGACCCAAAAGACCGGCCTTGCCATGCGTCCGACTTTCCGGCCGGACAAAACCATGGCCCTCGACGACCTTGCCGCCTGGAATGCCTATATCGACCGGCTGGCGCAGGTCTCGAAGATCGCCATCGTCTCGTTCGACGACCTTCTGTCCGCCATCGATGCACGGCACGCCTATTTTCACAATCACGGTTGCCGCTGCTCGGACCACGCGTTCGAGCGGCTGCCGCTCGAACTTCCGACCGCCGCGGAGTGCGCGCTCATATTTGCAAAGGCGCGCGAGGGTGCCGCTCCCGGTGGTGCCGACGTCGCCCGTTTCAGGGCGGGCATGCTCGTTGAACTCTGCCGCATGAACCACCGCCGCGGCTGGGTGCAGCAGTTGCATTTCGGCATCATCCGCAACATCCGCAGCCGCACCTTTGCGGCCCTCGGCCCCGATTCGGGCGTCGATTGCATCGGCGACCAGACCGCCGCCTGGTCGCTTGCGAGGCTCCTGGACGCGCTCGATAAAAGCGGCCAGCTCGCCCGCACGATTTTAATCAACGGAAATCCGGGCGATAACGAACTCATCGCCTGCATGGCCCAGGCATTTCAGGACGGATCGTTCCCCGGCAAGATGCAGATCGGCCCGGCATGGTGGTTTCTCGACCAGAAGGACGGCATGAGCCGCCAGATGGAGGCGCTTTCCGGACTCGGGCTCCTCGCCCGGTTCATCGGCATGACCACGGATTCGCGTTCATTCCTCTCCTTCCCGCGACACGAGTACTTCAGGAGGCTTCTCTGCAACCTGCTCGGCGACGAGATGGAACGGGGCGACGCTCCGGACGACGTGGAGGTCATCGGGCCTCTGGTGCGGGGGATCTGCTGCGGAAATGCGAAGGTGTACTTCGGCTTCTGAGATGTTCGAGCGTTCGGGCAGGGGGGACCACCGGGGTCGCCCCTGCCCGGATGCGCCGCCCTGTAAATTCTTCAACTTCGCGGTTCTTAGAACCTGTCCTTCGATGCCCAGAGACCGACCGCCGGATTGGCAATAAAGAACACCTCTTCGCCGTCGGCAAGAATGTTATGCCCTTCGGAAAGCTTTTCCGGGTTATACCGTTGGAGCGAAGCATCGACCGGCGCATAGTCGAATCCGGCCTCCCGAACCTCCCGCTCCGAAACCCCTCCCGTGCAGTAGGTAATGGTGAACCGGCCCTCGGACGACCCGTGGATCAGATGCGCGGCGGCGCTCAGATTGTTCCCCAACTCTTCGTTTTTGTCCAGAGCGGCAAGGGTTGCGCCCGTGCCGTGGTACCCGAATTTCCTGATGAGGCGATCGATCTCGCCGTCTTCGCCGAATTTTTCAACGCCGGGCGCCAGGACGATCAGCCTGCCGTGGTCGGCCATGGCCATGCGGGTCCGGTAGATGCTTTTGTTGCCGAGCCAGAAGCTCTTGTATTCTACCGGATCGAGATACACGACGATTTTTGCGAGCGGCTTTTCGAGCAGGGTAAAATTGACACGATACGACAATGCCGCCGCATGTTCGAAACACTCCCGGTCGTTTCCGATAAAGAGACCCACGGGGCGCATCGCGCCGTCGCCGCCCCGTTCCATGACCGTCAAGATATAGACAATCGGGACGGAGGCGAGAAAGTTATCGGTAACATAATCGAATACGGCCCGGACCGGCGTCGAAACGCGACCCATGATCCGCTCCATGCCGTACGCGGCGCCGAGGAAATGGCTCTTATTGATATTCTCGGCGCCGCCCAGCCCGACGAAAAGGTTCTTGTTCTGCCCGGCGAAACCGGCCACCTCATGCGGCACCACCTGGCCTATCGAGATAACGCAGTCGTAGTCCGGCGACACGATGCATCGGTTTACCGCTGCGGGAATGGCGTAGTCGACCGCGCCTCCGGAAACCTGTTTGACGAAATCGGCCGGGATCTCCCCGAGCGTGACGCAATCGGATCGCCACGCATGCGCGTGGAAGAGCGCCTGCGGGAGATCGCCGAACATCAGGGCGATCTCCGGTCCGGTCATGGGAACATGGGTGCCGAGCGCCGGCAGGATCGCGCGGACGGCGCCCGGATCATGTTCATAGACATAGCGCGTCAGTGCGCTGGCGCCGGAGTGAAGCCGGGTGATGTCGGGAGGGACAATGAGTATATTCTTTCCGACGCCCAGTTTGTCGAGCGCGGCATGCACCCCCTGCCGCATCAGGTCGTCGGATAAAAATCCTTCCCGCGCACTGTTTTCCCAGAAAATCATGCGGAATGCCCCTTTGCCGGTTGAGAAAGACAATACCTTAACGCTGGATCCTCGCCGACCCACCGCTTGCAAATGCGCGGACCTGCTCAACGGTCGCCATGGTCGTATCGCCGGGGTAGGTGGTCAGCAGGGCGCCGTGCGCCCAGCCCAGCTTGATCGCCGCATCGGGTTCCTCGCCCGAAAGCAGGCCGTAAAAAAAGCCCGAGGCAAATCCGTCGCCGCCGCCCACCCGGTCGAGCACCGTCAGGTCGCAGGTCGGAGAGACATACGTTTTTCCATCGATCCACGCCACCGCGCCCCACTGGTGATGGTTGGTGGAAACCACTTCACGCAGGGTGGTCGCCACGATTTTAACATTAGGATATTTGTCGACCACGCTGTCGATCATGGCAAAAAACACGCTGGGGTCCAGCTTCGACTTCTTATCGACCTCGGGTCCCGGAATGCCGAGTCCCTTCTGCAAATCCTCCTCATTACCCACCAGGACATCCACGTACTTCGCAATGCCGGCAATGACCGAAAGGGCGCGCTCGTGGCCGCCCCAGATATTCCAGAGCTTTTCCCGGTAGTTCAGGTCGAAGGAGACGATGGCCCCGGCTTCCTTGGCCGCCTTCATGCCTTCGATGATCAGCTGGCCCGTGGTTTCGGACAGCGCCGCGAAGATGCCGCCGCTGTGGAACCACCGAACGCCCCCGGCAAATATGGTTTTCCAGTCGAAATCCCCGGGTTTAAGCTGGGCCGCCGCCTCGTTCGAGCGGTTGTAAAAAACGACCGGCGCGCGCACACCCTGGCCTTTGTCGCTGTAAACGGTCGCCATATTGGGCCCGTTGACGCCGTTATGCTTGAATCTTTTGTAAAAGGGGCGGACCCCCATCGCCCGTACCCGCTCGGCAATAAGTTCGCCGATGGGATAATCGACCATCGCGGAGGCGATGCCCGTCTGGAGGCGGAAACAGTCCGCCAGATTCGCCGCACAGTTGAATTCTCCGCCGCTGACATGAATGGCGCACTCCGTCGCCTTCCGGAACGGGATGATCCCGGGATCGAGACGATTAACCAATGCGCCAAGCGACACGAAATCGAGAGCGGCATTTTCACGAATGTTCAGGCCGTACTTCATATCGGTAAACCTCCTTTTATAATTGAAAGTCCGGCCATGCCCTTACAGGGCCGGGCCGGAGATACTGGTGTCGTGGCATGCCGTCGCAAAGCCCCGGTCATACGCCGGAATAGGCGCTGAACCCGCCGTCCACCGGAATCACGATTCCGGTGACGAACTTCGACATGTCGGAAACAAGATACAGCAGCGCGCCCTGCAGCTCGTCGGGCACGCCGAACCGTTTCATGGGCGTGCCGGCGATGATTTTATTACCCCGTGCGCTCAGGGCGCCGGTCGCCTGATCGTACATGAGGAACCGGTTCTGGTCGCTCAGGAAAAAACCGGGCGCCAGGGCGTTCACGCGGATGTTCTGCGGCGCCAGGTGCACGGCGAGCCAGGCGGTAAAGTTGTTGATCGATGCCTTTGCGGCCGAATAGGCCGCAATCCGCGTGAGCGGACGGTAGGAGTTCATCGACGAGATATTGAGAATCACCCCTTTTTTACGATCGATCATATCGCGGGCGAAAACCATGGACGGCAGGAGCGTCCCGATTAAATTGAGGTCGAATACCGTGCGGAACGACTCAATGTCGAGGCCGAAAAAGGTTTCTTCGAGGCGGTCCAGATATTTATCCTCGACCGTTTCCGCGGCGGTGGTCGCCGCAGGATTATTTCCTCCCGCGGCATTGATGAGAATGTCGATAGCTCCCAGCCGGTCGTTAATCGCTTTTTTTGCATCGACCAGCGACTTTCGGTCGACCACATCGGCACCGATGCCCATGACCGTGCCGCCGGTCGATGAAGCGATTTCCAGGGCTTTTTTCGTCGCGCGGTCGACGTTGCGCCCGAGAATAGCCGTCTTTACCCCGGCCCGGGCGAGACATTCGACGAGCGACGAGCCGAGTACCCCGGCGCCGCCGGTAATAACGCAATTCTTCCCCTTCAAATCCTCCAAAACGGTCATGTCCATGTCGGTTCTCCTGAAATAGTTACCAGACGGTGATGCACGGTTCCCGGCAGGCGGCCTTTTGACACGCTGCGCCGGTCAGGCGGTGTACGTACTCGACGCGACATCGCCCCCGCGGCCGGTCCAGTTGGTATGAAAGAACTCGCCGCGAGGCTTATCGAGACGCTCGTAGGTATGCGCTCCGAAATAGTCCCGCTGGGCCTGGAGAAGGTTCGCCGGGAGCCGCTCGCTCCGATACCCGTCATAAAAAGCGAGCGCGGTCGAGAAAGCGGGAACCGGGATGCCGAGCGTTACCGCCTGCGCTACCACCCGGCGCCATGCACTCTGGCAGCTGCCCACGAGGGTTGCGAAATAATCGTCCATGAGCAGGTTGTCCAAATTCGGGTTTTTGTCGTATGCCGCCTTGATTTTATCGAGAAATACGCTCCGGATGATGCAGCCGCTGCGCCAGAGCATGGCGATATTGCCGTAGTTGAGCGACCACCCGTACTCTTGTGCAGCTTCACGCATAAGCATGTAGCCCTGTGCATACGAGACGATTTTGGACGCGAGCAGCGCCTTCCGGATATCCTCGACAAAGGCGACGGTGTCGCCGGAAAATTTCTGCGCGGGGCCCTGAAGCTTTGCCGCGGCACGTACCCGTTCGTCCTTAATGGCGGACAGGCAGCGTGCATAGACGGCTTCGGCGATAAGCGTCACCGGAATGCCGAGGTCGAGCGAGCTGACGCTCATCCATTTGCCGGTCCCTTTTTGTCCGGCCGTATCCAGTATTTTATCGATGAGCGGCAGGCCATCCGTATCTTTGTAGGCCAGGATGTCCCTCGTAATTTCGATGAGATAGCTGTCGAGCTCGGTGGTATTCCATTGCGCTAAAATCCTGTGCATTTCGTCGGCGCCCAGGCCGACCCCGTACTTCATGAGGTGATACGCTTCGCAGATAAGCTGCATGTCGCCGTATTCGATGCCGTTATGCGTCATTTTGACATAGTGTCCGGCGCCGTTATCGCCGACCCATTCGCAACAGGCCGAACCGTCGGGCGTTTTGGCCGAGATCGCCTTGAAGATATCTTTTACAAGGGGCCATGCCTTGTAACTGCCGCCCGGCATGATCGAGGGTCCGCGCCGCGCTCCTTCTTCGCCGCCGGAAACACCGGTGCCGATAAAAAGCAGGCCTTTTCCTTCCACATATTTCGTACGGCGAATGGTATCGGGGAAGTGGGAGTTGCCGCCGTCGATAATGCAATCGCCCGGCGACAGGTGCGGCAGCAGCATCTCTATCGCATCATCAACCGCTTTGCCGGCCTTGACCATGAGCATTATTTTCCGCGGACTCTTCAGAAGACCGACCATCTCCTCCACGGAATGCGCGCCGATGACGTTCGTGCCCTTCGCCGCCTGTTGGAGGAATTCATCCACCTTCGACACCGTACGATTGAAGGCGACGACGGTATAGCCATTATCATTCATATTAAGGATAAGATTCTGCCCCATGACCGCAAGACCGATAAGAGCGATGTCTCCTTTTGCTTCCATGATTTTAAAAACCTCCTGTCATTGATAGGATGAATTAATAACCAGAGCTGTTTTTCGACGGCATGAACGATGGAATGAACGGCAACGTTTTTTCTTGCTCCGTGAATACTGCACGGGCTCCTCCGCTCAGGATAATTTATAAAAATATATTATCCACTTCTCGCATTTAAACTATTTAATAATAACTTTATTCCAATTTATTATAAATTATTATCTTGACCCATACCTTACGACTCGCCCTTTATCCGGATATTCGCAAATCCTGATTTGCATATTTTTATACCAATTCCTCACCGAACTATATATATTTTGGACACTATTTTAAAAAAAAAGCCTATCAGGAAAACGGTCGTCAATATCCAAAGGAGCGTTTTATGAAAAAAACCACCGTCATCAGCGCCCTGGCAATTCTCTGCGGCGCCCATTTTTTATTCGGGGCAACCGATGGCGTAAAGGGCAAAGACTCGTTAAAAACGTTTGCCCAGCAGCAGAGCTACATGATGGGAACCGAAACCGCCAACCAGCTCAAAGGCATGAACATCACGATCGATTATGACGCCTTTGTTCAAGGTTTCGGCGATGTCATGAAGGATCGTACGCTGCTCCTCGATAAGGCCGCCCTCGACTCCATCCGCCAGATTTTCATGACGCATTTGCGCGACCAGCAGATGGCAAGTGTGAAAAACGCCGCACAGGAAGGCGATAAGTTCCTTGCGGCCAACAAGACCAAACCGGGCGTGATCACGACGGCGAGCGGTCTCCAGTATATCGTCGAAAAAATGGGTACCGGACCCAAGCCCACCCTTACCGATAAAGTCAAGGTTAACTACGAGGGCACGCTCATAAGCGGCAAGATTTTCGACAGCTCGTATAAGCGCGGCCAGCCCGCCGCGTTCCAGGTGAGCGGTGTCATTCCGGGCTGGACCGAGGCGCTTCAGCTCATGCCGGTCGGGTCAAAATTCAAGCTCTTCATCCCGTCGAGTCTCGCCTACGGTGATCGCGGTGCAGGCGAGGATATCGGTCCCGGGGCGATGCTGATCTTTGAGGTGGAGCTTTTGAGCATCGAGAAGTAGCACGATTGCATTGAAATGCGCAGGGGAGGGAGTGACCCTCCCCTTTTTTATCGATCGGCGCGCGCCCCCGGCAGCATCTCCGGAAACCATGATTTGCACATTTCCCTACCTGCTATGTCCTCCTCTATATATATTCTATAACTATTTCCCGAAAAAAAATCATCCTCTATAAACGGACCACCAATAACAAAAGGAGTGTATCGTGAAGAAAACAGCATCCGTCCTCGCCCTTGCAGCCCTATGCGCCGTCCAGTTTTCATGCGGACCGAAGGCTGGCGTTCAGGGTAAAACCTCGTTGAAAACGTTCGAAGAGCAGAAGAGCTATATGATGGGGGTCGATATCGCCTCCAATATCAAGTCACTGAAAACCGATGTCGATTTTGACGCCCTCGTTCAGGGGCTCGGCGACGTCATCAAGGAGCGTCCCATGCTCATCGAGAAGCCGACGCTCGATTCCATCCGCCAGGTATTCACGATGCAGTTGCGCGAACAGCAGATGGCCGGCATGAAGGAAGCCTCTGAAAAGAACGCGAAAGAGGGGGATGCATTCCTTGCCGCGAACAAGACCAAGCCCGGCGTCGTGACCACGGCAAGCGGTCTCCAGTACGTCGTCGAAAAAATGGGCAGCGGACCCAAGCCCAAAGCCACCGATAAGGTCAAGGTTAATTACGAGGGCACGCTCATCGACGGCAAGATTTTCGACAGCTCGATCAAGCGCGGCCAGCCCGCCGAATTCCAGGTCAACGGCGTCATTCCTGGCTGGACCGAAGCGCTTCAGCTCATGCCCGTCGGGTCGAAATTCAAGCTCTTCGTCCCGTCGAACCTCGCCTACGGCGATCACGGGGCGGGCCCGGAAATCGGTCCGGGGGCGATGCTGATCTTCGAAGTGGAGCTTTTGAGTATCGAGAAGTAAACGGCAGCGGCCGGAAACAGTGCGAAAATGCGAGGGGCGAATCGAATAGATCCGCCCCTTTTTTGTCGCTTTCAGGGGGCTTGATTTTGACCGATAATGGGAATAACCGGAGCCACTGGCGATGACGACCGGTACGGCGCCGGCTCAAACCACCCGCATCCCCGCCCTGCGCTGCGCAATATCATCGATGAAATTCTGTTCCTCGCGGGTTCTTTCGAGGCGCCACTGTTCGTACCGGCGCTCCCGGACCAGTTCTATGGCGCGCCGCTGCTGCGTCGCACGAATGAGACGGTTGCGGAGTTCAACGGCCTGGGACTTCATGTTTTCCACAACCCTGTTCTGGCCGAGAATATCCTGCCGCAGCTTGAATCGGTAGCTGACCGAGTAGCGCAGCTCGATGACGCTCCGTACGTCGGTACGTTTTTTTTTCTCCGAAGCCTGGAGGTCGAGGAAGGCCGCCCTGAGGCGATCGAGCGATTGCTTCGCCGCGAGCACTTCCCGGTTCTTCCGGCCCAGGAGCGCCTTGCACTCCTCTTCCCGCCGTTTTCTGATGTTAAGAAGCGTTTCGAGCCTGAATTGGAATCGTTTCACGTCGTTTTTATGCCTTTGGCCAGACCGGCGAGACGGGTTATGGTTTCCTCGAAGGTGCTCGTTTCGGTTCGGTCCTGCCGCAGGAACGCCGTTAAGGGATCATTGATTTTAATGGCGCGGTCGACCCGATCGTTCGAGCCGGCGACGTAGGCGCCGATCTGAATAAGATCTTCGTTCTCCCGGTAGGCGGCCGCGAGGTCCTTCAAGGTTCCCGCGATCGCAAGATGCCCTGCGGCCGCGACGTCCCCCATGCAGCGGGAGATGCTTTGTAAAACATCGATGGCCGGATAATGATTCCGGTGGGCAAGCCGTCGCGACAGGACGATGTGTCCGTCGAGAATGCTTCGCACGGCGTCGGCGACCGGTTCGTCCATGTCGTCGCCTTCGACAAGGACGGTGAACATGCCGGTAATGGATCCGGATGCGGAGGTCCCGGCGCGCTCCAGGAAGCGCGGCAGCGTGGCGAATACCGACGGTGTATAGCCTTTCGTGGCCGGCGGTTCGCCGAGGGCCAGGCCGACTTCCCGCAGCGCCATCGCCAGGCGGGTCACCGAGTCGGCGAGAAAAAAAACATCTTTTCCCGCATCCCGGAAATATTCGGCGATCGATGCGGCGACCATCGCTCCCTTGATCCGGATGAGCGCGGGCTGGTCCGAGGTCGCCACGATCACCACCGATTTTTTCATCCCCTCTTCGCCGAGGTCGCGTTCGATGAATTCGCGCACCTCGCGCCCCCGTTCCCCGATGAGCGCGATAACGTTGACATCGGCGTTGCAGTTCCGGGCCATCATGCCCAGGAGCACGCTTTTTCCCACGCCGCTGCCCGAAAAAATGCCCATGCGCTGGCCCTTACCGACCGTGGTCATCGCATCGATCGACCGCACGCCGGTCTGGAATACCTCTTTTATCCGTGAGCGGTTCAGCGGATTGGGAATGGACGAATGGACGGAGCGGAATTTTTCCGCGGTGAGCGGCCCCTTGCCGTCAAGCGGATTTCCGAGACCGTCGAGCACTCTTCCGAGAAGCCCGAAACCGGCCCCGACCAGGAGCGGCTTCCGCGTGCCGACAACCAGGAGTCCCGGATGGATGCCTTCGATGGGCCCCAGCGGCATGAGCAGGGTGCGATTGCGCCGGAAACCCACCACCTCGGCCAGGCCGATCAGTTCGTTATCCCGTTCGATCCGGCAGACATCGCCGATCGAGGCGGACGGACCGGTCGATTCGATCAGGAGACCGATCACTTCGGTAACCCTGCCGTAAACGCGCACCGGGTCGGCGGCGTCCACGGCGGCCATCGCCGCGCGAAGCCGGCCCGGCAGGGTTTGCGTAGCGCAGGCGGTCATGGTCCCTTTTTGATTCCGTGGTCGCGTCGGCGGTTTATGGTGTTCTTCGTCACGGTGTCGCTTCCTGGAAAGACGCCTGCCAGGCCTTTTCAACGATATCGGTCAATTCGCCCATCTGCACCTCGGGCCGCGCATCGATAATACCGTTTGCAGACTCGATAATGCAGCCGCCCGTCCCGATGCGCTCGTCCGGCTCGACGGTGATCCCCGTGAGCCGTTCGCCGACGGGCGTCCAGAAGTCCGTCTGTTCGGACACCGCGGCATAATCCTCCGCGGCGACGCGGACAACGAGGTTTTCCCGTTCGGCAATGTTCGCCAGCGCCCTCTTCAAAACCGGCAGCACCGCGCCTTTGTTCAGCGCCGGTTCCGCGCCGATGATTTTTTTCGCCATGCGGAAGCTGAGCTCGAGCAGAAGGTCTTCTGCCGAGGAAAGAAACGACCGCTTCCCGGCTTCGACCGCATTTAAAACGGCGCTCACCCGGTCCTGCAAACTCGCGATTTTTCCGGCGTAGTTCTTCTCCCCCGCGGCATTCGCCTCGGCGGCACCGGTTTCCCGCCCGGCATGGTACCCCCCCTCGAAGGCCCGCGCTACCGCCTGACGGGCGAGTGCGGCTTTCCCGATCATCTCCTCCCGGAGTTCCTCGACCAGCCGCTCAAGCCTGATGAGTTGCATCTCATTGCGTGCCGTGGCGATTTTCCGTTCATCGCCGCCGCTGAAACTTTCAAAAGCGTGCAGGTGCAGAGCGGTGCCGATCGACTCGGCGGCAGCCCGGCTCAAAATGCGACGCAATCCCACCGCGGCGGGGTCCTTGTCCGACGGTCGCTTCCCCGATGCGGCAGGTTCCGGTACTCCCGGAGTCAACGTTTCCATAGTCATGCCGCTCCCCTCCCCTACACGATGACGGCTTCCTCGCCGCCATGGCCGGAAATGATGATCTCACCGTCCTCTTCCAGGCGGCGGACGATATCGACAACCTTCTGCTGGACCTCTTCCACCTGCTTGACGCGGATCGGACCCATGTATTCGATGTCCTCCCGGATCATTTCGGCGGCGCGTGACGACATGTTACGGAAAAATTTGGCCTGCAGGTCCTCCGAGGCTCCCTTGAGCGCCATGGAAAGATCCTTGGTGTCAACCTCCTTGAGCATGCGCTGCATGGATCGATCGTCGAGCAGCAGAATGTCTTCGAAGACGAACATCAGGTTTTTGATATCGGTGGCAAGCTGTGGATTTTCACGTTCGAGGTTCCCGAGAATATTTTTGACCGCGCCGCGATCCATGTTATTGAGCAGTTCGGCAACCGACTTGATCCCGCCTATTTCCGACGCTTCGCTTCCGAACATCGATTTAATCTGGTTGAGCAGTACCTCCTCAACCTGTTCGAGCGTCTCGGGAGCGATCGATTCCATAGTGGCGATGCGGCTCGCGACATCCACCTGCAACTCGGGCGGCAGCGCCGAGATGATCGGCGCCGCATTTTTTGAATCGATGTGCGCGAGCAGCAGGGCGATGGTCTGCGGATGCTCCTTCTGCATGAAATTCACCAGCTGCTTTGAATCGATATTTTCGAGGAGGTTGAAACCGGTGGTGCGGATGGTTTCCTTGATTTTATCAAGGATATCCTTTGCCTTTTTCGGACCGACCGACGATTCCAGGACCTTCCGGGCGTAGTCGATGCCTCCCTGATTGATGTATTGCTGCGCGAGACACAGGGTGTGGAACTCGTCGAGCACCGCTTCCCGAACCGCGGTCGGCACATTTTCAAACCTGGCGATTTCGGTGGAAAGCCGTTCGATTTCGCCCTCGTCAAGATTCTGGAATATTTTTGAGGAGGTCTCGTGGCCGAGCGATATCATGACGATGGCGGCTTTCTTCAGCCCGGACAGTTCTTCGATGTTGGCATGAACCGGTTTTTCGATCTCTTTACCGGTTTTATCGTACCGGTCGCGGAAAAACCCGGTTTTCGAATCGCTTTCCATTGTTCAGCTTTCGTTAGTGCAGGGGAGGGCCCGCCGTGGGCCCTTCCCCGGCGGTTGCAGCCTATTTACCGTTCTTTTTTTTCTTCTTTTTTCCAACCGATGGCTCGGAGATCCAGTGACGGATGATGGCCGAGATATTGGCCGGTTCCTCAACGATCATCCCTTCGAGCCGGTCCACCAGCCCGAGCGCTTTACGCACCTCCTCGGGCATCATATCGGGTTCTTCCGATTTCTTGACCGCCACCACGAGCGGATCGAGCGCCGGCAGCGGCGGGTTCATCGCTTCGACGACGGTTTTTGCGGCCCACCGCAGGAACAGCAGCAAAAGGATCACGATCAGCGCGCCGATGGCGTACTTTATGATGGAAAGACGGAACTGCCACTGTTCGTTCTTCTGGAAATCCTCCTGCTCCTGGCGCAGGAACTCGTTGTCAAACTGGAGTTGCGAAACCGTGATCTGGTCGCCCCGGCCGACGTCGTAGCCGACCGCGTTTTTTATGATATCCTCGATGCTGCTGACCTCTTCGGCGGTGCGGGCGACGTACACCGTCGCCCCCTTATCGCCTTTCTGGTACTTCCCGTCCACGGCCACCGAAACGGTCAGCCTTTTGACATTGCCGACCTCCTGGATCACATGCTGTACCGTTTTATCGATTTCGTAATTGGTGAGCGAACGCTCCTTCTGGTTGTCGCCGTCCGGGGCGTTTTTCACATTTTCATCGGTCCGCTCCTCGGACCGGATGACCCGGGATTCGGGATTATACTGCTCCATGGTCTTGTCGACCCGGTCGAAATCGAGTTCCACGGAAACCTTGACATAGGCCTTGGACGGGCCGAGGATCCCGGCAAGCATCTGGGTAGACTTCGTTTCGAGGTAGTGTTCGATGTTCTGCTGCAATTCCATGTTATGCGACCCGAGCAGCGCGGTCTCGTCGTCGGCAAAGGGGCTTGACAGGAGTTTTCCATCGCAATCGAGAATCGATACGTTATCCGGCTTCAGGCCGTCGACGCTCGATGAAACGAGGTAGCCGATGCCGCGGATCTGGTCTTTGGAAAGCTGCCGCCCGGGTTTGCACAGTACCACCACCGAGGCTTTCGAATCCTTCTGCTGGTCGAGGAAGACGCTCGGCTCCGGGACGACGATGTGCACCCGCGCGCTCTTGACCTCTTCGAGCCCCTCGATGGTCCTCTGCAGTTCGCCTTCCATGGCCCGCCGTGCATTGATCTTCTGCACGAAATCGGTCATGCCGAAATTGGTCTTATCGAAAAGTTCGTACCCCAGTCCGTGAGATTTGGGCAGCCCTTCCCTCGCCAGCGCGATACGCGCCTCATAGAGCTGTTTGGACGGCACGAGGATGGTCCTGCCGCCGTTATCGAGTTTATAGGGGTAATTGGACTTCTGCAACTGCTCGGTGATGGTTCCGGCCTCATCGAGTTCAAGGTCCGAATACAGGACCTTATAGCTTGAATCGGACGATTTCCTGCCGCTGTCCTGCGCCCAGACCAGGAGACCGACCAGTCCGAAGACCGTAAAGATGACGAGCGTCGAAGTTATGACCTTCTGCTGGATGGAAAGCCTTCGCCATATTGCCGTCAATTGAGATAAAAGCTGTTTGAAAAAGTCGGACATTGCCGCTCCTGCCGTTGATTGCCCCAGAACCATCGACGCAGTTCGCCTCTATTTCACCCCTGGAAAGCTTTGAAATGAGCGATTATAATCGAAGCTGCATAACCTGCTGATAGGCGTCCATCACCTTGGTTCGAATTTCCATCATCATGTTGAATGCCGTATTGGCCTCTTCCACGCTCTCCATCACCTGGTGCACATCGTTGATCTCGCCGGTTGCCATCTTCTGAATCGATACGTCGGCCTTGGTTTGCAGCGAATCGACATCGTTAAGAAACGAACTCAGGGTCTGCTTGAACGACGGCGCGTCGCTCGCTTTCGTGGACGGCACAATCGACGGGGGTACCGGCGGCACCCCCTGCATTCCCGCAGAACCTATCGCGTTTATCTGGTCTGGAAACATATCGTTGCAACCCTCCTAATTGTACGGTATTTTCACGCATAAGCATCAAAAAAACTTCCGACCGTTCCCGTTGCACCGGAGGACGCGGTCATTTCCCCGTGCCGGGGAGCCGCAAGGGCGGCCGCGGGGGCGCTTCCGGCGTAAGTTCGAGCGGTAAGGGGCGCGGTCGGTTTCCCGAGGGACGGCGTCGCCCGTGCCGGCGAGGCGGTTTCGGCGGCTGCCGCGGCGCTCTTCGACCTGGTGCGCGCTTCGGCCACGAGCCGGACAAACTGGCTCCATGAATCGGCATTGCCCGTCGGCTGGATGTGCATCGTTCAACCCCTTACAGTTGTAAACCCTGCATCAGCATACCTTTCGTGGCATTGAAGGCGGTCACATTCGCCTCGTAGGCACGGGTAGCGGATATCATGTCGGTCATCTCTTCCACAACATTCACATTCGGCATGGCGACATATCCTTTGGCATCCGCGTCGGGATGCGAGGGATCGTAGACGAGTTTCGGGGGACGGGAATCCTCGCGTATCTCCGCTACCGCGACCCCGCACCCGGAAAAACGCTCGTCACGCGGCAACCCCGACGACGGGATCGGCAGGTGGTCGGGCTGCGTTGAGGCACCGGCCAGCTCGCCGTCCTTGTCGACGAGCCGGGTGTCGCGCTCATCGGCCGCAGCCTTCACTACCACAAACTGCCGCAGGTAGGGTCCACCCTTGTCGGAACGCGTCGTCTCCGCATTCGCCAGGTTGCTCGATATCACGTCCTGCCGGATGCGCTCGGCCCTCATACCCGAAGCACTGATGGAAAGCCCTGAAAACAGTCCGGCAAGCGGCATGGCACACTCCCCTCAGGTAAATCGCCGTCGTACGGCCCGGCATGGCCTTCACCGAATCACGGGTACGCTGAAGAGCAAAGGCGGCGCCCGCACTACGGGGAAATGGATTTTCCCTCGATGGCGGCATTGATCTTCTTGAAAATTTCCTGCCCGAACTTTATGCCGTAGTTGTACTGAATCTGCGCTTCGGCGAGTTTCGCCATTTCATTATCGATATCCACGTTATTGATCCCGCTCGCCTGGGTCGGATCGATCGGCGTATACGCCGTCGGCGCTACTGCACCGATGCCCGGCCGGCCGAGCGCCAGGTGGCGCGAATCGGTCTGCGTCCCCTGCAGGGAAGTTTGATCCATCGCCTGCCGCAGCTCTTTTTCAAAGGACACTTCGCCGCGACGAAACCCGGGGGTGTTGACATTGGCAATATTGTTCGCGATGACGCGCGAACGGAGCATGGCGGCGTCGAGCGACCGGGTTACCACCGGCAAATCGGTTTTATTGAAAAGCAGTTCGCTGAGCATGCCGCCGGTCGCGGATAAGGGTGTAACTCCTCACACGGGTTTCTTCGAGCCGATGCAAAAGAGCAACCATAGTGCCAGATCGTTTTTTTTCGGCAATCCGCTACCGCGGCGGGATCCGACAAGGTTTTTAACCCACTGTCATTAAATGAGTTAATTATAGTGAAGTGAGGATTCGGTTGAACCGTATCGGTGCGTCGCCGAAATCCGGCAGGCCCGCAAAAAATCGGGGCGACGGAAGTTTTTTGCCTCCCTGCCGGGAAATTTTGCCTGTTACGGCCTCGCCATTTTTGCTTTTCGCCGCAGCATTTTGCATTTTGTAGTAACCGATCCGGCACAGTCATCCGCATACATTCCTCTCAGGGAGGGCGCAATCCGTATGGTAACGCTTACCAGAATGGAATTTTACCGCGACGCATTCGACCGCCTTCTGGAAGGGTGCCAGATCCTCTCGCCCGAATGGACCTACCTTTACCTTAACGATGCGGCGGTTCGCCACTCGCGTAAAACCCGGCAGGAGCTCATAGGACGAACTTTTCCCGAGGTGTACCCCGGCGTCGAAAACACCCCGCTGTTCGGCATGCTGCGTCAATGCCTGCGCAACGGTCAAAGCGCCGGCATGGCCAATGAATTTACCTTCGACGACGGCACGACCGGGTGGTTCGACCTTTCGGTCGAGGCGGTGCCCGAAGGCATCCTCGTCATGTCGGTCGAGAGAACCGGCCAGGTAAACGCCACGGAACAGGTCCGTCGGCTTAACAGGATCCAGATGGTCCTGAGCAACGTCAATCAGGCCATCGTCCGCATACGCGACCTCGGCGAGCTTTTTGAACGAGCGTGCCGGATCGCGGTCAACGACGGCGGGTTTGCCATGGCCTGGATCGGCCTCACCGATACGGGCGGGGAGCGGATCGTCCCGGTCGCCTCGGACGGGAAAACCGCCGGGTACTTCGCTACGATCGATACATCGGTTCACGGTCGCGGCAATGCCGACTCCCCGATGCTCGAAGTTGTGCGGGAGGGGAAACGCATCGTTCGCAACATGCTGCCGGGCGACTTCGGGTTCCGTTCCCTGGCCTCATTCCCGCTCACGGCGTCCGGATCCGTGGCGGGGGTCATCACTTTTTTCTCCGGTGAGCCGGATTTTTTTGACGGCAGCGAGCTGAAACTCCTCGACGAACTGGCAATGGATCTCTCCTTCGCCATGGAAGTCGCCGAAACGGAAAACCTGCGGCACGAATCCGAAAAGGCGCTTCGTGAAAACGAGGAGAAGTTCAGGAAGGCTTTTTACCTCAGCCCCGATGCCGTTAACGTCAACAGGTTTGAAGACGGCAGGTATGTTTCTGTCAATCAGGGATTCACGCGGATCATGGGCTATACCGAGGAGGAGCTCATCGGCAACACCTCGCTCGGCATGAAAATATGGGCCGACCCGGCCGACCGGGAAAAACTTTTAGCCGGCCTCAGGACGAACGGATCCGTTGAAAATCTGGAGACGGATTTTCTTACCCGGCAGGGCGAACGCAAACGCGGCCTGATGTCCGCAACGCTGATCGACATCAACGGTTCCCCGCATATCATCAGCATTACGCGCGATATTACCAGGCAGAAGCTGTCGGAAGAGGCGCTGTTTGCCGAACGGGAAAAACTCGCGGTGACGCTGCGCAGCATCGGCGACGGGGTGATTGCAACCGATGTCGAAGGCAGGGTGACCCTTATGAACGAGGTTGCGGAGCAGCTCTGCGGCTGCACGCTGGACGAAGCCCTCGGGCGTCCACTTTCCCAGGTATTCATCATCGTCGACGAACGTACCCGTGAACCTCGCGGAAACCCGGTCGATATGGTTTTGCGCACCGATACGGTCATCGAGCTTGCCAATCATACCCTGCTTATTCGGCGCGACGGCAGGGAGTATATCATAGCCGACAGCGGGGCGCCCATAAAGCACCAGGACGGGCGCACCATGGGGGTCGTTCTCGTTTTTCGCGACATCACCGAAAAGCGGAAACTGCTCGATCACCTCGATCGGACCCAGAAGCTCGATTCGCTCGGCGTCCTTGCCGGCGGCATTGCCCACGATTTCAACAACCTGCTCAGCGGCATCTTCGGGTATATCGAAATAGCGCGCCTTTATTGTCAGAGTGAGAGTCCCGCGGCGACCTACCTGGCT
This sequence comes from uncultured Fibrobacteraceae bacterium, assembly GCA_964651515.1. Taxonomy (GTDB): domain Bacteria; phylum Fibrobacterota; class Chitinivibrionia; order Chitinivibrionales; family Chitinispirillaceae; genus BOG-1184. The sequence goes on along the minus strand of CAZYYB010000004.1, from coordinate 58,679 downwards.
AAAGCGCTCGACGTATTCACCCGCGCAAGCGACCTGACCCGGCAGCTATTAACATTTGCCAAGGGCGGCATACCCTCGCGCAAGGCGGCCGCCCTTCGGCCGATCCTCGAAAAAAGCGTTTCCTTTGCGCTCTCCGGTTCCAAGGTGTCTGCGGAATTCCGCATCGCGGCCGATCTGCCGCTCTGCGATATCGATGCGGGCCAGATCGGCCAGGTCATCGATAACCTGGTGATCAATGCACAGCAGGCGATGCCCATGGGAGGCACCATCATCATTGCCGCCGGGAGTACCCCCGACGGCGAAATGCCGCACCCGACATTGCCAAAAGGCAACTATGTGAAAATATCGATCACCGATACCGGCATCGGCATCCCCCGTGAGATCCTGCCGAGGATTTTCGATCCGTTCTTTACCACAAAGCATAAGGGAAGCGGCCTGGGACTTGCGACCTGCTATGCCATCATACAGAAACACGACGGGATCATCGACGTCGAATCCGAACCCGGCAAGGGCACCACCTTCTCGATCATTATCCCCGCTTCCCGGTCAAAGGAGGAGGCCGCTCCGGAAAAGCCGCTGCAATCCCATAGCGGATCCGGGAAAATCCTCATCATGGACGACCAGGAATTCATTCTCGATGTTGCGACGCAATTGTTCAACAGGATGGGGTATGCCGTCACGCAGGCCCGGGATGGTTCGGAAGCGCTGGAGGTATTCGGCAACGCACGGGAGACCGGGCTCCCCTTCCGGTGCATTTTTCTCGATCTCACCATCCCCGGCGGAACGGGCGGCCGTGAGGCCATTGCGGAAATGCGCAAACTCGATCCGGATATTCCCATTTTCGCGTCGAGCGGCTATTCGGATGATCCGATCATGTCCAGGCCCCGCGAGTTCGGGTTTACTGATAGCATCCGCAAGCCGTTCCGCGCGATGGAGCTTGCCGACCTGATGGAGAGATATTTCGGGAAGACGGAATGAGGTTATCGACGCAGGGCATTTTTTAAATCGCCCCGGTCCCTATGCAACCGAAGGCCGGGTACCCTACAGACGGACGCAGCGGAATCCGACATTGCCGCTCCTGGTTCCCGGATCGCTTTCGTAGCGGTTCGCCGAGCGCAGGAACGGGTCGAGGTCGCTCCAGGAGCCTCCGCGCAACACGCGAGAAATTCCCGTTCCCGGCCCGCCCGGACTCGTCTGGCTCTCGCCGGTGTAACTTCCATACCAGTCGTTGCACCACTCCCACACATTCCCGGCCATGTCATATAATCCGAAGGCATTCCGCCTTTTTCCGGCCACCGGCTGCGTCGTGCCGTTCGTTGAATTAACGTACCACACCGCATTGCTGTCTATCGCAAAGGTATCGGCCTGCGTTATCGGCGGGTAATTCCTCCCCCAATAAAAATCCGTTGTACCGGCTGCCCGGCATGCGTACTCCCACTCCGCTTCGGTCGGCAGCCGGAAACCGTTTTTCGCGTAATTAATGGCCAGGCCCTCCATGCCGAGGCAGGTTTTCCCGGTGTCCATTTTCACCGAGTCCGTTGTCAGCGTGGGGTAATACACGGTGTCCAGCTTCAGCGAGGTGTATGAATAGACCGTATCAAAATTATTTTCCTTGCTCCGGACATTGCAGTAAAGCACTGCGTCGAACCAGGTGACCGTTTCCACCGGACGCAGGGGGTCCCCGCTGTAATACGACGGGTTGAATCCCATAAGCTGCTGAAAATTTGCCTGGGTAACATCGGTCGTATCCATATAAAAGGAGGCGACGCCGACCTGATGAACGGGCTGTTCATCGCTGAACCCGGTATCCGCGGACCCCATCTGGAATGTTCCGCCCGTAACAAGCACCATGCCGACGGTAGGTGCCGGATTGCTTTTTATTCCTAACAGGCGGGTGATTTTGCTGCAACTCCCGGACAGCACAACCACCGCAACCGAAAGGACAACCGCCAGAGCTCTCCTCTTTATCAAATTTGCCCCCTTTTAAGGGGATTATATCACCCTGCGATGAAAAGGGGAAGAACAGGGCAACGGGGTGCTGCCGGAGCGCCCCGGGGAGGTACCTGAAAAGAGAGGATCCGGAAGACTCGCCGAGACCGGAGTAACCGGGAGATGAAGAAAGACCCGCCGTGATTGTGGGAACCGTGCATCATCGCCGGACACAGCGGAATCCGACATAGGCGTCGCCCTTATCGCCCGGAGCGTCGCTGCCGCGGCTCGCGGAACGGAGATCGCCGACATCGATTCCGTACTCCCAGGAGCCCCCGCGGAGCACGCGGGAGCTCCCGCCCGATGGTCCGGTGGGATCCGTCTGGCCGGCGGCGCCGTAGCTGCCATACCAGTCGTTGCACCACTGCCACACAGTGCCTGCCATATCGTACAATCCCCATGCGTTCGGTTTTTTGCCCGCCACCGGCCGGGTGCTGTCCGGCGAATCGTACCACCACACCGCATTGGAGTCGATGGCGGCAGTGTCGGCCGCGGTGAGCGGTGGATAACTCCCGCCCCAGTAAAAATCGCCCGTCGTGCCTGCACGGCACGCATACTCCCACTCCGCTTCGGTGGGCAGGCGGTAGCCGTTCCGGGAAGTATCGACGGACAGGTTGCCGAGCGCCGAGCTTCCGGCTCCGGGCGTCCCTGAGATCCAGGTAAAGGCGTACACCGTGTCCAGCCCGTCGAGCCTGCTCCGCGCATTGCAGTATAAAACCGCATCGAACCACGTCATGCTTTCCGCCGGTCGCAGACTGTCGCCGGTAAAATACGAGGGATTGACCCCCATGACCGACAGGTAATCGGCCTGCGTGACGTCCGTCGTGTCCATATGAAATGCGGATACGGTTACCGGATGGACCGGCTGTTCGTCGGGAAAGTTCGTATTCGTCGATCCCATCTGAAAGGTTCCGCCGGCAATCAGCCGCATCACCGGGGGAATCGCCGTGGTGAAATGCCACACGCCCGACCATGCACCGGCGCCGCCCGCCTTGTTCGCGCGCACCTCCCAGTAATAGGTCGTGCTGCTGGTAAGGCCGCCGACCGGGACGGATGCCGCCGAAACACCCGTCCGGCTGAAGACCGTCGAGGCGAACGTCGAATCGACCGATACCTGAACGTCATACGATATCGCACTCGTCACCGTTTCCCAGCCGACGGCAAGCGAGGGCGCCAGACCCGTTGCGCCGCTCGGCGGCGAAGACAGGACGGGAACCGATAGCGAACCGGAGGTTGCGGAATCGATCGGTCCTCCCGCGGTACAGAATAGTATAAGCGGCGCGGGCAGCAGAAAAAAGAACCGCGCGCATTTTTCCAGAAACATTCGGTACTCCTTGCGGGCCGTCAAAACTTGACCTCGGTCTTGAAATTCCAGCACCAGTTCCCCGAAGCCGGCAACGCCTCGCCCAGGGACATATACAGCGGATTCCAATAATTCAAGTTGATTTTGGTATGATCACGGGCCGCCTGCGCTATGAAACCGACATGGCCGTTACAGACCGTTTTTTTCACGTAGCATGACCACCGCCAGGGGCTTCGGGTCATGCTCGAGCCCATGTCGGCAAAGGTGAGCGGGCTCAAAACCGGCCCGTTCGTCGCGTTCACGATATTGTAGTCCGAAAAGGAGCTCGTGGTATCGGCGTTGTACTCCACCTCCACGTTGGCGACATCGAGAAGCCGGAAGGTCGGCAGGTTAATGCCCATGGAGTAAATGGTCCGCATGTTACGGCTGTACAATTCCGCAAAATTAACGTTCGAGCTGGGATAATTTTCGAGACCGATGATATCGGTCTCGCCGTAGATTTTACCGTCGTCCCTGCCCAGCATGGTGCAATCGAACAGGCGACTCAGCGCCTTTTTCGGATCGAAGCTGAATCTGCCCATCAATTTAATCGATCGCCAGCCGAGCGTATCGGCCCAGACCGTATCCTTTGAGCCGTTGGCACCGGTTGTTATGGTTCGCAAAACAAAGTTCTGGTTGTTCGAAGAATTGACATTATAATAATAATCGTAGAGGACATCGTTGAACGCGCTGTTGTAAGGGCCGGGATATACCGATAACAGGTGGGTAAAATCCACGCCGCCGCCGATATCGAGCATTGTGGAAAGATGCAGGGTCAGGATGTCGGCGATCGACCAGTCCTGGACCGGAACGCCGAGCACCTCGCTGTGAAGAATGACGTCGTCGGTTATCGTCGAATCCAGCGCCTCCATCCCGATCCTGGCGCCGAGGATCCGGACCTGTGGATAGTCGAACGAGCTGTAAACCAACATGGGATAGGCATTCGCCCTGAAAAGATATTCGCCGAGGTTGCGGACATCGGGGCTGTATTTATAAGGAAAATATCCGCCCTGCACGGTGAGGGAGAACCGTCCGGAATCCCGTACGAGCGGATAGCTTGCCCAGGCGGAATTTATCAGGAAATCCTGGTCCGTCATGAGCGTGGCGGGAACCGATAAAATCTGGGGGGTGGAGTACACCATCATCCCGCCCACGCTGATAGTGATGTCGAGGCGTTTGTCTATCAGCGCGTCATAGCCGACGTGCGCATAAGCCTGCTGCTGCCAGATATTGAAGATGGGAATGATCGGCGTGCCCTCGGTTTCATACAAACCGTTTACAATCTGGCCGACCTGCAGATAGGCGTCCCCGATGGGCGTGAAAACGATGTCGTCGGTTCCGCCCCCGATAACGCTCCGGGCAAACAATAAGGCACCCGCCGCAACCAGACCTGCCGCCCTCGCCCGCAACGTCATCGTTCAATTCCTCCGCTACGGGGCCGGTTGCACCGTGATTGATGTTATCGCGCATTGCCCGTTGCCGTTCACCAGTTCCGCCGGATCGGAGGTCGAACCGGCAATGATATTGTACGTTCCGGGGTTGACCTGCCACTGGCCGGTCCGCGTGGCCGGATCGGGGTAGTAGGTGGAAAAATCCCGCGGACCGAGGGTAAAGGTGAGCGTCGAAGTCTGGCCAGGGGCAAGCGTCACGCGCTGGAAGGAGCGGAGGTCCTTGGGGCGATGCGCGGCGGCGATACCGGCCGGTTGCACATAGAGCTGGACTACGGCGTCGCCGCTCCGAGTCCCGGTATTACCGACGGTGACGGCAAAGTCTATCCGGTCTCCGGCAGTAATGGCGGAAGGGCCCAGCGCGGTAATGCCGCTGAAGGCGAAGGTCGTGTAGCTGAGTCCGTGCCCGAACCAGAAGAGCGGGGTCTTGCCGGTCTTCTCGAAGTAGAAATAGCCGTGCGCCGAGTCGGCGGACAAGACATCGTATTCATCGGTCGAGGTGTTGAGATTCGAGCCGAAATTCTGGTTGTTCGGAAGATCGCTTTCAGACTTCGGCCACGTCAGGCTCAGATGACCGCTTGGATTGGTGATGCCGAACAGGATTTCGGCCAGCGCCTGGCCCTGCGACCTGCCGCCGAAGAGTTCAATCACCACGGCCGGGGCATCCGACCAGCTCCCGGAGTCGGAAGGGCTTCCGCCGGTATACACCACGATGGTCCGGGGAACCGTTTTGGTCACGCTGTCGACCAGTGCCAGCTGGCTTGCGGAGAGCAACAGGTTCGGCCGGTCCACCGATTCGCTCTCCCCGCCGATCAGCCCGGTCAACGTCCCGATCACCACGACCGCCGCGTCGTTCGGTCCGGTTGCAGTATGATAATTGTTTACGAGCGTAATATTTGCATGCGCGGCAAGGATCGATTTAATCCCCTGGAGCGGACTGATGATCGTATCCGGGGTAACGTAGCTGCTTCCCCCGCCCCCGGGCCGGCCGTAGTTGGAATCGGGCCCGACGACGGCAAGCTTGAAGGTCGCATTGGTATCGAGCGGAAGAAGGGGATACCCGCCGACGGAATCGTTTTTCGCAAGCACGATGGACTCCCGTGCCGCCTGGAGCGCAATGGCCTTGTGCCGGGAACTTAAAATTGGACTGGTGGAATAGGGATTGATGGCGTTATCCGAGGGAAGCAGGGCGCCGCCCCACGCCCACAGCTTTCCATAGACGACATTGGCGGCCTTCTGATTCAAGGCCGCGGTATCCCATCCGTTCGAGGCGATGTTGTCGGCTATCGAACTGTATCCCGCCCCGTCGCCCGCGGAGGTGCTCATATCGAGTTCGATGCTGTCGTAGGCATAACGGTCGCCGGTAACGCACTGAAGCGCTTCCCAGTCGGTCAAGGCGATTCCCCGGAACCCCCAGTCGTTCCGGATAATGTCGTTGACCAGGTGTTTATTGGCACCGGCGACATCGCAATTCTCGCTGAGGAGCTGCGCGTCGCTCGTGGTGAATCCGGGAACACGTACCTTGTTATAGCAGGTCATTATCGCCTGCGCGCCGCCGACGGTGACCGCCATCTCGAAGGGAACGCAGAAAAGTTCGCGATACGCCTCCTCCGATACCCCGACCCGTAAGGAGGCGCTGCCGATCCCGCACTGCCGGTCCGTTTCCATAAGGTAAGGCGAGAAATGTTTCGGGCTGGCAATGCACGATGCGCTCTGCGTTCCCTGAATCCTGCCGGCGACCATTTTTCCCGACAGGACGGGATCCTCCCCCATGCTCTCGAAGGTCCGGCCCCAGCGGGGATTGACGACAAGATCGCACATCGGGCCCAGGTTGCAATAAAGGCCGTTTGCGCGGGTTTCCTGCCCGATCGCCCACCCGACCTCGTACAGCAGGGCGGTATCGAAGGTACCTGCCAGGGCGACCTCGGTGGGAAAATCGGTTGCCGGATTTCCTGCGCCGTAGATGGCAAGGGTATCGTCGGCGGGCCCGATAGGCCACCGGACGCCGTTGGGGCCGTCCGAGCACCGCCACCCCACCACCAGTTTCCCATTACTCAAGGTCTGATCGTCGGCGCCGAAATAATTCAAATCCGCGGAGTTGAAAAGCTGATGCATCCGCTGCGTCACCGTCATCTGGCTGACAAGCGAATCGGCAAGCAGCCGCATTCTGCTCATGTTGCCGTTTGCCGTCACCGACGCGATGTAGGATCCCGAAAAGCCGCCCGCCAGCTCCGCGCGGAAATAGATCGTTTTAAGGGTATCGGCGGCATTATTCTGCTGAACCAGGCCGACATCCCCGCTGACTTCCGGGAGGACGAGGGCATTCCCGGTCGCCTGATTCGTGATGGCGACGCCGACGACGACCGAATCCATGCCCTGGGCGTTAAACGTATAGGTTATCCGCCCCATGTAATAGCGGAGGGTATCCCCGGATGCGGCAAAACCCATTGCATAACCCTTAACGAGGCTTATCTGGACATTCGATACGCTGGTCGCTCCCGCACCGAAGAGAAGCGATGCGAGCAGGATTCCGATGGAAGTTTTCTTTATCATCACGCTTCCTTTACCGGCACAGCATCAGCCTGATATTCTGCCGGACCTGACCGTACACGAGCCGCGCGATGTAAAACCCCGCCGCGCCGTCCTTCGCCGCATACCACGCCGCCGTGCCGGAGGAGGACGACACCGGAAGGGTCCTGATCGCCCGGCCGCGCAACGAGTAGATGGTAATCGCACCCCGACGGGCCTGCGATTGCGCGGGGACCGACCAGGTGAATGTCAGGACCCTGGAGCCGGCGGAATTTTGGAGCACACTGAAACCGGAGGGGTGGGCACCGGGGGGCCCCTGCTTAACGCCCGTGAACGCGGGAAAGGAAAAAGCGCGGCTCGAAGCGCTGACGATATCCGCCTTCGCGCCGAACGCCAGAAGACATAGAGCGAGTACTCCACCGACCAGACGTCCGCCCATCCCGCTGCCTCCCTCCTGCTGAATCGACCCCCTCGACGGGAACCGATCGCCATCACCGCTCCGGTCACCCGTAAAAAAAGCCTGCAATCACACTTGCAGGCTTATCTGCCGAAGTGAAGAGTCACTGCCGACGCCGGCGCGGAAGCGCCGGTTCTTAAAATAGCATCGGAGGTATTTCCAGTCAATAAAAATCGGGTTGAAACCGTGATGAGGCGAACCGAACCGCGCAAAAAACAAACGCTTCGGAAGTACCCTCTTCCCGACCGCACGGTCAGCGCAGGTCGGGAAGGCCCGACAGCGTTACCATGCTGCGGACAACCTGCCCGCCGGCTTTTGCCACCGCTACATAGGCGCCATGGCGAAGCCGCTTGAGCGAGACCACTGCCCCCTGTCCCGGAGCTCCCGAGGCTTCCAGAACCGCCCGCCCCCGCATATCGAATACCGTTACCTTCCAGGCGGAGCCGGCGGGAGTGTTGTACAGACGCAGGCGGCCGCCGGAAAAGCTTGCATACATACCGGCATTGCCGAAGCCCGATTCCCGGTTCAGGTGAACGGCGGTAACCGAAGCTCCGATCGGCAGCTGCACCGAGTCGATATTGAGACCGCTCAGCATGAGCTTCGGCTGCTCCCCGTTCAGGTCAGCAATATCGAAGGATATCGTTACGGCCTGGCTGTCGCCCGGAACGATGGAAAAGTAGTTGTCGCTGTGATAGGCCGGAAGCACCCGTATCCCGCTCGTTGCACGCACCACCTTGAGACGGGCCGCGACCGCGACCGGCGTGCCGCCGTTCTTCAGCGTTAATTTAAGGGTATCGCTCGTTCCGTTCGTCACGAGAGTCGCCTTCGGCGCCGTCATGGCGAGCGTCGCCGTCGGCATCGTCAGCAATGCGCTCATGCTCTGCCCGGACTTCGGCAGCCAGTAGACATTTTTGGATACCGGATTCCCGGACGCATCCGTGAGCCGCATCTCCAGCAGATAGGCGGCTGAAAGTGCCGCCGGCAGCACCGGAAGCGACTTGCCGCTGACCGTGGTATCGGCCGGAATGGTCGCGAATACCTGCGAATCGGTGATCGACAGCGCGCCGCTGATATCGTACACCAGGGCTTTCACCGTGTAATTGGTCAAAACATTCGCGGTATTGTTGCAGACCGTGTACCCTTTCGTCGTGGTGCTGCCGGGAACGTAGTAATACTGGACATGGATCGGCTCGCAGGCATGCATGGCTCCGTAGAACGCGCCCGTACCCTCGAGGTAGTAGTCGTAGGTCTGCCACATGGTGCTCGGCCACGCCGGGTTGGACATCCACAGGTACAGCGCGACGGCCGAACTCCACTTCCTGCTGTTCAAGGCCTCGAAGAGCGCACGGTCCTGGTCGTAATTCATGAGCTGGCTCTTGCGGCAGAAATCGTAGAGCGTGGAAGCGGCGCCGAACCGGCTCGTCATCCCGGCCGTATAGTTGGCGGGGGTGCCGTTTCCCGAACAGTAGTCATGAAAACTCCAGTAGGCATTATTCGTCGAGGCGGTCGTTATCGGCAGCTGATACGCGGCCGGGATGAATTGATCGACGCTCTCGATGGACGGGAAGGTCGGCCCCCCGAGTTCGGTATGGAATCCCGGGGCGGTGAGCTCCGTTATTGCGGAATCGGGAAAATTCCAGGTATAGGGCCCGCCGCTGACGACGTCATCGGTGCCCGAGGACTGCTGGATGATGCGCGTCCCGTCCAGTACCGTCGCGCGGTATTGCAGGCCGTTCCAGAGTGCGGTGATCGGGGTCACGTCGTTTCGCGCGCACCAGAGATAGATACAGGCATGGTTGCGCCATCGGAGTATCTTATCGGTAGCATTGGAAAGCCAGAGCGCGGTATCGATCACCGTGGCGAGCGTGCTCGGTCCGTCGGAAGAGTTCGGGCACCAGAAATCATCCCAGACGAGCATGCCGTACCGATCGCAGTAGTCGTAGAACCGCTCGTCGTCGATGCCGCCGATCCAGTTGCGCACGGTATTGAAATTCTGGAGTTGGTGATACTTGACCTTAGCTTCGAGCTTGTGGACATTAACGCGTTTCATGAAATCGTCCATGCCCCAGCTTCCCCCGCGCATGGTGACGCGTTTCCCGTTGATGGATACCTGTAACCCGAGCGTCGTATTGCCGCGGACCGCGGTGATGGTGCGTATGCCGAAATAGAATTGCGTGCTGTCGCTGAAGGCGGAACCGGTCGGCGTGAAGGAGATGCCGACCTTGTAGAGATTGGGCGAGCCCATGTTGTTGGGCCACCAGAGCCGGGGATTATTGATCAGGAGCCCCGCCCGGTTCTGGGGGTTGAAGGTGATGGTTGCCGTATCGAGCGCGCCGATCGTCACCGTTGAGTCGATCGTGTAAGCGGCGACCGTATCGACGACGCACTGGAGGACCCCCGTGACCGGGGTTGACGTACTGTTGCTCAGCTGTACCGACAGGATGCAGGATGCGGCGGTGTAGGGGGCCGGGAGCGAGCAGCGTGCAAACGGCTGACGGAGCACCACCGGTCCGGTGATTCTCACGTACACATCGTTCCAGATGCCCATGTCGCGGTCCGGCACGGTGGGGATCCAGTCCCACCCCTGCGAGGCGATGAAGGTCGGGCCGTCCTCGGTCATGGTGCCGCCGTTGGTCCCGCACGCGCCCGCCTCCTTGGTGTGATAGGCGCCGGGATCGAGATTCGGGTAAATTTTGACGGCCAGGTAGTTCGCTCCCGCCTTTGCCAGGCCGGTGACGTTGAACTTGCCTCGTGTAAATGCCCCGACCATGGTATGCGTTACTTTCGTCGTCGTTCCCGGCGCAATGGCGGCGGCACTCGCCGGGAGGAGCCGGCCGTTGAGATAGATATCGGCCATGTAATTGATTCCGTCGAAGCAGAGCCATATCTGATGACCGGCGGTATCGGCGGGCGGCACCGTAAAGGTCGAATAGTACCAGTATTTTTTCTGCGCCGCGGCCAGATCGGGAATGACGCTTTCGGCGGTCAATCCGGAATCCGGTTTCGGGTAAACGTGGTTGGAATCGGCCAGCGTCTGAAGTACCGTTCCCGGCACGACGGCGTTGTACCAGCCGGACGGAGCGTACGAGCCGCCTGAAATCTGCTGCCCGGTGACCCCGGAAAGCGCGGCGCTGTCCTGCATCTGCCAGACGGTAACCGGGATCGTTGCCGGCATCGACTGTGCCGCAGAAACCGTCGCCAGAAGCCCCGCGAAAAAAAGTGTCTTCAGTATGCTCCGCATACTGTTCCTCCCTCGGGTTGCCTCTCCCGACCTCGGTGAGCCCCGGCTTTTCCAATAACCCCCTTGCAACAGTTTATTCAATATAAGTACCAAGAATAGCGGAATGCAACTAATTTTGCCCCTCTTTTAAATTGCCGTCCGCGGCGACTCGCACAAAATTCCCATCACCGCCTCATCACGAGATTATATTATCCTGCGGGAAATGAACCGGCGGTATTAAAGGAGCGAATCATGAAAAGGACCAGCCCTTTCGGCCTGCACCTCGGTACGGTGCTTCTCACTCTTTGCACGGTCGTTTCCGGCGCACTCGCAGCGTCCCCTCCTCCCCCGCCCTTTGCCTGCGGCGTCGATGCGAGCTGGCTGCCCCAGATGGAAAAATGCGGGTACCTTTTTTACAACGGCAGCGGAGTCCAGGAGAACTGCTTTCAGATCCTCAAAGACCTTGGCGTCAACGCAATCCGGCTTCGCGTCTGGGTCAATCCATCGACCGATACGGCCAATGGCTGCTGCAACAAGGCCCAGACCGTCACCACGGCCATGCAGGCCGCGGCCATGGGGTTCAGGATCATGATCGATTTTCACTACAGCGATGTCTGGGCCGATCCCGGTCACCAGACCAAGCCGGCGACATGGACAAACGATACGGGCGTCGCCCTGTGCGACTCCGTTGCCGCCTTCACCACGAGCGTCCTGACCGCGCTGGTCGACAGCGGCGTGATGCCCGAATGGGTCCAGGTAGGCAATGAAACGAATAACGGCATGCTCTGGCCGACCGGCGAGTGTTCGGGAACGGGAACGGGGGGCTTTAAAAATTTTTCGAGGCTCATCGACAGCGGCTATGCGGCCGTCAAAGCGGTGGATACGTCGATCAAGGTCGTCATCCATATTTCAAACGGCTACGACAACAGCCTGTTCGAATGGATGTTCGACAGCCTGACCAAATACAATACCCGCTACGACGTCATCGGCATGTCTCACTACCCGACCATCGTGGGCGGGTCCACCTGGAAAAAACAGGACAGCCTGTGCTATGTCAACATGCAGGACATGATCAAGCAGTTTGGGAAACAGGTAATGATTCCCGAAGTCGGCGATACCGCCGCCCGCGGACCGCAGACCGACAGCATGCTGACCGATATGATTGCGAAGGTGAAATCGGTCAACGGGTTGGGAATATTCTACTGGGAGCCCGAGTGCTATTCGTGGAACGGCTATAAAATGGGCGCCTGGAACACGAACGGGAAGCCCACAGTCGCGTTGAATGCCTACGCCGCGGCAACCATGGTACACCCGGTCCGATCGGTTGCCGGCGCCTGCCCACCGGCCGGAGAACTGACGCTTTCCACGTCCAACGACCGGATCGTAATTCCCGCGGTTCTTGCCGGCGGGCCCGCCGTTCTTTCTCTTTACGATCTCTCGGGAGCGCTGGTACGGAAGGCGGTGTTTGCAAGAGCACCGGCGTCGCTCCTTCTCTCGAAGGAGTTCGGCGTATCCCACGGAACGATCGTTGCAAAAATCCAGGCTATTGCCCCCTGAGGGGCGGGGAGGTTCACTGCCGGATGGTTCGCCGGGGGGGCGGGATCGAAACCCGTCCCTGCGCTTTACACCTCGACCAGCTCCATCTCTTTGACCGCCTGATATTCGTTCAGCTTATTGCGCAGGGTACGGATGGAGATGCCGAGCATATCCGCGGCCCGGGTGCGGTTTCCGCCGCAAAAACGCAGCGTCTTCATGATGAGCTGCTTTTCCGCTTCGCCGACGGTCATTCCGGCTTCGAGACCGCTTCCCTCGTCCCGTCCGAACTCCGCGCGCGGAACGAATTGAAAAATCTCCGGCCGGATCTTCCCGGTACGGGTAAGGACCACCGAGCGTTCGATGGCATTCTCAAGTTCCCGGATATTGCCGGGCCACGGATGTCGCATGAGCGCATCGAGGCACCCCTCGGCAAATCCTTCGACGCTGAAGCCGTTCTCTTCGTTGTACCGCTTGAGGAAATGATCGGCGAGGCTGGGAATGTCCTCACGGCGGTCGCGCAGCGTCGGGAGGTGGAGCCGCATGACATTCAGCCGGTAGTACAGGTCTTCGCGGAAATTTCCCTTGCCGACCTCCTCCTCCAGCTTCCGGTTGGTGGTGACCACGATGCGGACATCCACCTCGATGGGCTGGTCGCCTCCCACTTTGTGGATTTCCCGTTCCTGGAGCGCGCGGAGCAGTTTTGCCTGTCCGGCCATGGGCATCTCCCCGATCTCATCCAGGAGCAACGTTCCGCCCGAAGCGGCTTCGAATTTCCCCCGTTTCTGCATGATTGCGCCGGTAAAGGCGCCTTTTTCGTGGCCGAACAGCTCCGATTCGATGAGGCCTTCGGGAAGCGCGGCGCAATTGACTTTAATGAATGGGCCGTGGTTGCGGCGACTCTGGAAGTGAATCGCGCGGGCGATAAGCTCCTTGCCGGTTCCCGACTCTCCGGTGATAAGGACGGTGGAGCGGCTGTCGGCAACCCTGGCGACCATGGCGCGCACCTCCTCCATGGCGGCGCTCTTGCCGATCGAGGTCCATTTGCCGTTCAGCGCGGTTTTCAGGCGACGGTTTTCATTGACCAGCGTCTGGTACTGAAGCGCCCGGATGACGGTCAACTCCAGCTCGCGCATGAGCGTGTCCGACTTCTGGATGAAATCGTAGGCGCCTTTTTTCATGGCCTCCACCGCGGTTTCGACGGCACCGAATGCGGTAATGATGAGAAACGGCACGTCGGGATCGATCTGCTTCATTTTTTCGAGCAGCTCGATACCGGTCATGCACGGCATTTTCATATCGGAAATAACAAGATCGAACCGGCCGCGCGCGGCTTCATTGAGCGCGCTCCGTCCGTCCGGCGCCTGAACCACGTCGAAATTCTGGCGACTGAGCATGTCCGCTATCGAATCCCTGAATAGTTCGTTATCGTCGACCACCAGAATTTTTTTTCTTTCCATTGTCGCCTCGCTTACTCCTTTAATTTCGGCAGGAATATCCGGAATGCGGTACCGCGTGCCGGTTCGCTCTGTACATCAATGTGTCCCGCGTGAAATTCCACGAATTTCTTTACGATAGCCAGCCCCAGGCCGGTCCCGTTCTCCCGGGTGGTAAAAAATGGATCGAAAATCTTCGGTCGGTCCGCTTCGGTGATACCGCCTCCGGTATCCCGTACCGCAAAGCAGACGTATTCAGACTCTTTGCTGGGGTTGTTTTCCACGCCGACCGTGAGCACTCCCCCGGACGGCATGGCCTGCATGGCGTTGAGACAGAGGTTCATGACCACCTGTTCTATTTTTTCGGGGTCGGCAAGCACAAAGGTTCGAGCCGATGCCGACCACTCCTTGACCAGATCGATGGACAGGCCGAGCCTGCCGATTTCGATTTCGACGAAATCGACGATCTCCGCAAGGCACGCTTCCAGGGGCATTTTGCGCAACTCGGCGCGTATCGGTCGCGTGTATATCAAGAGGTTTGAGACGATTTTATTGAGCCGGGAAAGACCTTCGATGATTTTTTTCAGGGTCTTGCCGCGCTCATCGCCCGGGGCAAGGTCCCGTTCGAGCAGTCCCGCCCACATCCCCATGGCACCGAGCGGATTCCGTATCTCATGCGCAACGGTCGCGGACATTTCGCCGAGTGCCGCCATGGTCCTGGCCTGCTGCATTTCACCCTCAAGGGCCTTGATCCGCGAAACGTCGCTGAAAATTTCCACCGCCCCCAGACAACGCCCGGCCTGGTCGCGCAGGATCGATGTCTGATACGATACCGGTACCGGGTGGCCGTCCCGGCGCCAGATAACCTTTTCATCCCGCTTGAGAGACACCCCTCCCCGCAGGGTTGCAAGCAGTGAAGACTCGCTGCCGTCCCGGCGAAACAGCTCTTCATACGACCTGCCCAGTGCGGCATCCGCGTCAAAGCCGGTAATTTCCGCCGCGGCCCGGTTGAAATGCGTCACGAGTCCCGCTTCATCGATCCCGATGACCCCATTGTCCATACTTTGCAGAATGCTCGTAAGATAGGTCCGCGTCTCCTCCTGAACCGCGATGCTCTTCCGCAGCTCGATATTTTTTTTATCAAGTTCAATATTGACTTTCTTAAAATCGGCCCGCATGTCGGCATAGGCCCGGCTGAGGTCTTCCGACCTGACCTGAAAATCGCCGAAGGCCTTCTGCAGCGATTCAAAAAGCTCAATCGGGAGAGCCGATTTTTCAGGCATCGTTGCCGTCATCATATTCCGTCTCCCCGCCTGCGCACGCGAGGGCGGGAGCATTCCGCCCGGCGAGCTGTTCAAGGTAACGCTTGAGCTGGTCCTCCGCCTCCAGGAACCGACGGATGGCGGATTCGGCACGCAGAAGCTCCCGGTCGAACTCCTGCGCCTCTTTTTCTCCCGATAAGGAACTCTTCCGGTTTTGCCAGATTTCGACGTCAATCATCGTTGCAACCCGTTCCTTCTCCAGCCGATCCAGCAGGATTTGCTTTTCCTCAAAGTCGGACTTCACGCCGGAGAAGTCTCCCCTGCTGAGAATGAGCCGTCCGAGTATTTTCAGAACGATGTCGCCCAGTGCGTCGTAGCTCTCGACACGGCGACGGTATGAACCGGTCAAGCGCCGGATTACCATTGTATCATTCCCGTTCACTTCATTCAACCCCTTATACCGGAACACCGCGCGCGTCGCTACCGGCTGGTCGTCAGGTACTCCTGCTCCCAGGCGGTATCGTCAAGTTTCCATTTCGCCTGCTTCGCCCAGTAGGTACCCGGGAATCGCTTTATAAGCCCGTTGTACCATTCGACCGCCTCCGCATAGTGACGCATGGCCCGGTGGATATTCCCGATTTGAAAGAGGCCCCACGGGGTTTCGCGAAAACCGGGATATTTATAGACAACCTGCAGATAGCGGGAGAGCGCCTGCTCGTACTCCTTTGCCTTATATTTTTCGTCGCCCAGACAGTAGCACGCCTGCGGAACACACGCCGCGTTGCACTGTTCCCCGATGGCGATGGCGGAATCGAGCCCCGAACAGGCGCGGCCCGGATTGCCGATGGCCGCATACGCGGTCCCGATTTTATACCATGCGCCCGACACCTCCCCGCAGTCGGAGGTCGACGCTGGGACCTTCAAATAGGCATCGATTGCCCGTGCGGGCTGCTCCAGGGTCATGTAGGCATCCCCGAGCCGCATCCAGGCGATCGCTTTCCAGGGGTGATTCCGGTAGTTGGTCAGGAACTCGCGCAGCAGGAGTTCCGCGGTCGAAGGGTCCCGGCGCTCGCCGTAGGTCATTGCCTTGAGAAAGAGGCTCCGGCTTGCCAGCGAATCGTGGCTGAATCGGCTCAGAACCTGCTGAAATTGATTTTCAGCCTCCGGGAAAAGATGGAGCCGGTAGTAGCAGACGCCGATATCGTACACGCACTGGGCCCCGATCGAACCCGAGGCATACCGGGCCGAGGCGGATTTAAATTCGGCGAGAGCGCCGTCATAGTCTCCATTCTGGAATTCGTGGATCCCGGTTAACAGCGTCTGGCCGGCGTCACTGAGCGTATCGACGGTCACCAAGGCAAGCTGCGAGTCGATGCGGACCTCGATGGTCCGGCACAGCGGCCCCGGATCGGCCGAGCTGTCCCGGTTCGGCTGAACCGCCGTTTTTTCGGGTATGGGCGCCGCCGCGATGCTCTTTGCATGCCCGAGTTGCTTCGCGCTCTGCGCCGCTGTACCGCCGTTTTTCGTGGAAGCTGCGACAGCGGGTCGCGGGACCGCCGTTTGCACGGGATGCGGAATTGCCGCAGGAGGCGGACCCGCCTTGCCGATCGAATCGCCGGACGGGCTGCGGCCGATTTTAGCAGCGAGCCGCGCCAGATCCGGCAGCACGCTCTCCCCTTCCGCGGAATCGCAGAGCTGTCGGTAAAATTGATACTCGCGAACCGCCTTGGACAGTTCGCCGCCGTCCTCATAGGCCGCCGCGAGCATCCGGTGGGCGCGGCCCCAGAGAGGATTGGCGGCAACGGCCTGATTCAAATCGGCAATGGCCAACCGCGCATTTCCCTGCAGGGAACGGATCTCGGCAATTTGCAAATACACATTGAAATCCTGCGGACAATCGGCGATATCCTTACGGAACTCCTCGATGGCCTTCTCATACTCTTTATCCGCCTTATACTTAAGCCCGAGGCTGTAATGAATATTCCCGGCCGCTGCCGGCTCCGGGAACGCAGGCATCCACATACCCGAAATGATTACCATAAACAAGAGGCCGGAAACGATCTTCATAGTCATAGGCATAATCATACGATTGATGAGGACAGGCTTCAAGGCAGATTTTGCCGCGCATGGAGATGGATCGACGGGTGAGACGATCTCGGTTTCGCGGATGCATGCAGATTGTATTTTCGTTCCGGCAGGTGTGCCGGGGAGGCGGTTGCGATGAAGTGTTCCCATTGCGGATTTCAGACAAACGATTACGCGCTGGCGGCCGCCTGCCCGCTCTGCGGCGCCTGCGCCGCCGGAACCGATCCTGCCGGGTATCCGGGGAAAAACCGGGCGGCTCCCCCTGAAGGTTCGTCATGTTCCCCGGACATGCCCCTTACCTCATATGTGCAGGCACTCTACGACTCCATTGTCCGGCCCGAGGTCTTTTTCTCCCGGATCGGGACACGCGAACCCTCGCACCGGGCGCTCGTTTACGGCCTGGTCATGGGAAGCATCGGCACGCTTCTCGCCGTCGGCATATCCGCGCTTCTGCCGTGGTCGGTTGCATCGCTTTTCGGCGACAGCGGCCTCTATGGTCACGCCGACCGCGCCGCTCCGGCCGTCCTCATCCTGAGCCCGCTCATTCTGGTCATGCAGTACGGAATCGGGGCGGCTTATGTGCAGCTCATGCTTAAAATAAGCGGCAGCAGGCCCAAACCCCTGGCATTGACCTTTCAAACCTTGTGCTATGCGGGGGGCGCCCGGATTTTTGAATGGATCCCGGTCATCGGCCCATTTCTCTCATTAATCGCCTGGATTTACCTGACAATAACCGGGCTCCATGTCGTGCACGGTATCAGCCGGGCCCGCGCCGCGGCCGCGCTGCTGCTGCCGCTGGTGGTTGTCTCCGTGCTCCTTGCCCTCATCCTGATCATCGTCGTTGCGGCGATTACCATGGTCGGCGGGGCCCAGCCGGACCTTCTGAAGTTCCTCCATCGGTAGGAAACCGCCATCCCCACCGTCCTGTTGCCGTTTTTTTAAACCTGGAGGAGAAAAATCCATGCGATTTTCTTCAAAACTTTTTTTCGATCTCCAATTCGTAGGAGAAGATGGTTTTAAGGTCCATAGCGTTTGCAATGGCGTGGTTGAAGCTGGTCGTATCGGGGTGGGCGAGAATAACGGAGATATGCATAATGTTTTTTTCGGAGTCCTCCTCTATCCCGGATACGGTTCGATTCCCAGATGCCGCATCGCCTCCCCCACCGTAAAAAACGACCCGGCAATGACGATACCGTCCTCCTGCCCGTCACGAGCACGATCCACCGCCCCGGCAACGCTCCCGCATTCGAGACACGCACCCGTAAAACAGGACGGCAGCGCGCGTCGAAGGTCCGCGGTTGCCGCCGCACGGCCGGTCGCGGGCCTGGTAAGGATCAGCCGGTCGGCGCAGCGCGCATAGTGCGGCAGCATCCCGGCAAAATCCTTGTCTTTCATGATGCCCAGAACGATGCAGAGGGAGGAGGGAGCTCGCCCCGACCCGCCCCGAAAGGAGCGTTCCAGCGCCCGGCAGAACGACTCCGCCGCATTCGGATTATGCCCGACATCGAAGACGATCCGGCGCCCGTGCACGCCGACGACCTGAAACCGGCCCGGCAGCCGGGTTTTTTCCATGCCTGCCGCGATTGCATTGTGGTCGTCGATCCCGGCCGCAGCGAGGGCGCTCAGGGCGAGGAGCGCATTCCCCACCTGGTAGTCGCCCGGAAGGTTGATGCGGTATGCCCGCCCCTCGAAGGTGAAGGCGGCGCCGTGATCGTCGATTTCGACTCCGGAGGCATCTCCCGTATCGACAAGTCGCAGCGGCGCCCGCCGCTCCCGGCATATTCCTTCCGCGAGCGCGGTCACCTCCGCTTCACCGGGCCGGGCCATGACAAGCGGAACGCGGTCTTTGACGATCCCGAGTTTCTCCCCCGCGATAGAGGGCAGATCGTCGCCCAGATAGTCGGCGTGATCCATGGCAAGCCGGGCGATCACCGACACGCGGGGCGTCACGACGTTCGTCGCGTCGAGACGTCCGCCGAGACCGGTTTCGAACACCGCCCAGTCGACCCGCTCCCGTTTGAAAATTTCGAACGCCATGAGCGTCGTCGCTTCGAAAAAGGTCAATTGCATATCGTCGATCACCGGACGCAGCGAGTCGTACGCCGAAAGCCAGGATGACTCGCCGACGGGAGAGCCGTCGATCAGGAAGCGCTCCTCGAAGCGAACCAGGTGGGGCGATATGAAGAGGCCGGTTTTCCGGCCGCAGGCGCGCAGGGCGGAGTCGAGGAACGTGCACACCGATCCCTTGCCGTTTGTCCCGGCTACGTGCAGGCTGGGATAGCCGTTCTGCGGGTTGCCGGCGGCGGCGGCGGCGGCGATCATGCGGTCGAGATCGTATTTGATGCCGAGCGTGGTGAGGCTGAAGAGGTGGTCCCGTATTGTCGAGGCGCGTTCCACGATTGATGTCCGGGCTCAGAGATTCCGGTTAAGGAGGATGACGATTCCTTTGCGAATCAGCATGATCGCTATGGCGGCAAGCAGCAGGTTGGCTATCTTGGAGGCGATCTGCGAACCTCCGGCCCCCATGAAGCGCATGATTCTCCCCGAAAAAATGAAGATAAGGCCGGCGATGCCGATGTTGATGACCGTCGCGACGGCGGTGAGCACAAAACCATGGGTCCGGACAAGGAGCATGATCGTGGTCAGAACCGCCGGACCGACGATGAGGGGCACCCCGAGCGGGACCGGTCCAAGCTCCTCCAGGTTGGCCGCAACCGACCGCTTTTCAGTAGACAAGAGGTCGCGGATCGAGAGCATGAGCAGGATGAGCCCCCCGGCGATCATGAAGTCGGCAACCGTGATGCCCAGAAGCCGCAACACCCACTCTCCGAGAAAAATGAAGGGGATGGCAACGCAGAGAGCCGTGACGATCGACGTCCGGATGAGGCGATTCACCTGCCCCGTTTCGGCCGCGCCGACGAGTGAAGCAAATATCGGCAGTACGCCGAGTGCATCGACCGCTACGAAAAGCGGAACAAAGCAGAGCCAGAATGCCTTGAAATGAAGTTGCACCATCCCTCCAGCGCCCCTCCGGGTACCATGGGGTTTCGTCCCCGATCCGGCAATGGCCGGTGTCCGCGTCGGGGAACCGTTCACTAATATAGCAGATGCAGCGATCCGGCAAAATCGTCCCGGCATCGAGGGCCGGGTACGGGAGCGGGGCTTACCGGTAATTTACCCGCAATGTCCGTTCAAACACGAATCTTGACGGCTATATTTACCGCAAACTACATTTATTGCCGGGGTGCGTTCACGGGAGAAATCGGACGTTACTCCTTTCCCTTTTTCTCACCGATGGCTCTTCAGCCTTCCGGAGGCGCACCCATGAAAATCAGAGCGGCTTTCTCCGGTACGGCCGGTATCCTTGACGGCATCGTTCTGCTGCTCCCTGTCGCGGCGGTTATGGCGGCCGCCGGCATTCCACAGCCGGTCGTTATCGGTGCAGCGACCTGTTCCGGACGGTCGGGTACGCTGAACGAGAACTGCGCCGAAGGCGGCCGGGACGTAACCGCCATCCGTAACGGCAATTATCTTCAATTCCAGAATGTCGATTTTGGAAGCGGCATGCAATGCTTTGAAGCGCGCGTGGCAAGCGCCGGCGGGGGCGGCGGGATCGAACTGCATCTCGACAATCCCGGCGGCACCCTTGTCGGCACCTGCGAGGTGCGGCCGTCGACCGGCGGCTCCCAGACCTGGACGTCGAAAGCCTGCGCCGTCAATGGAGTCTCGGGCATCCACACTCTCTATCTCGTCTTTACCGGCGATGGCGGCACCCTCTTCAGCCTCGAATGGTTCAAGCTGTATCCGGTCCGGGGGATCTCCGTCACCGGCTGGCGTCAAAGCACGGCCGGCGCCATCGGTCGTTACCGGGGCACCCTGCAGTTCGGTCCCGATTCCGCTTCGGCCCCGGCCGCAACCGGCACGACCGCCGTCATCATCGATACCGCCTCGCTGCTCCAGCGCATCGACGGTTTCGGGGGCGCTTTCAACGATATCGGCTGGGTTTCATTACAGGAGATTGCACCCTCCGCAAAAGACAGCATAATGCGGGCGCTGTTCGATACCTCAACCGGCTGCAAATTTACGATCGGCCGCTGCCCCATCGGCATGAGCGACTTCAGCGTCGACAGCACCTCCCTCGACGATTCCGCCAACGATTTCTCAATGCGATATTTTTCGGTCGCCCATGACCTTCGGTACAATATCCCCTATATCAAAGAGGCCATGAAGTACCAGAAAAACCTGATGATTTACTCCTCACCCTGGACGCCGCCGTCGTGGTTAAAAACGACCGGCACCTGGCAGGGCACCACCGTGGGCATCAACGATTCACTCGTGAATCGGATCATAGCGGAAGGAGGAATCCCGTCGGATTCCTCCGACATCAACGACACCGCCGTCAGCCAGATGAAACAGGACTCCCAGAGCCTTGCCTCCTATGCCGTTTACCTGAGAAAATTCGTCCAGGCATTCGACAGCGTCGGCATTTCAATAATGGCGGTTTTTCCTCAGAACGAATTGGATGTCGTCATACCGGGCCACCCCTCCTGCCAATGGACCGGAGCCCGGTTGTGGAATTTCACCCGCAACTATCTCTCCCGGGATTTCAGTACGCACGGGATCACTGCGGAACTCTGGATGGGGACGTACAATATAAGCGATTCCGCCGATGATCTGGCGCCCTGGCTGTACGATTCGCTGAATCGCCTCGTTCGCGGCGCCGGCTTCCAGTGGGGCGGCTATACGGCGATGGGGCAGATGCTCGCCGCCGACTCTTCGCTGCATCTGCGGGCATGGGAGACTGAAAACATGTGCCATACAGGCGCCAACAGCTGGACCGATGCAATGGACATGTACTGCTCCTATATGTATCCTTACTTTCAAAAAGGCGCGAACTCCTATCAAAACTGGAATATGATATTGAACGTTGACCCCGCCTTCGTGCCATGGATCCCGCGCTACCAGAATTCCATGATAACCATTACCAGTTCGACCGGGACCGTTACGTATAATCCCGAATTTTTCGTGATGAAGCATTTCAGCTATTATATAAAGCAGGGGGCGGTGCGAATGCCGGTCTCAACCGGCAACGCGGCGTTATGGCCGCTGGCATTTAAAAACCCGGACGGCACCGTCATTACGCTCATTGCCAACAGCGCGGATACCGCCATCGCGACAAGCATACAAATAGGAAACAGCGCCGTGACCCTGACCCTGCCCGCCGGCTCGATCAATACCTTCGATATGGGCGGCACCGAAGACACGACGGATTGGGTTCCCGGCGGCACGGCGGTGAGGCTGACGCCGCAATCCGGTAGTACCAGAGCGGTACCGGCGGCCTTTACCATATTCGACATCGCGGGCAGGATAATCAGGCAGGACGTCACGGGCAGAGTCGGCCGGGGCGCGACCACCCTCCACTGGGACGGCATCGATGACGACGGCAGAAGGGTCGCCCGCGGCGTTTATTTCGCCGCCGCCAGGGGCGCAAAAACCGCCTCCCGACTGTTTTTCACGGGAAACGATTGGGCCGTCCTCGCACCGGCGACCAGGTGAACCGATCAGGGAGACCCCTGCGTCCCCACAAACGACCTGACCTGATTCAGGTTATTCCGTACGTCGGCATCGTTCGGATTGATGGCGAGCGCCGATGAAAAATCCTCGATTGCAAGGCGATACGTGCCCTTTTGTACATACGCAAGACCCCGGTCGTTCAGTGCCGATGCAAACCCCGGCTTGAGGCTCAGGGCGGCGGAAAAATCCGCAATGGCGGCATCCGGCGATCCGGTCTCCCGGTAGGCGGAACCGCGATCGTAATAAAATTCCGGGACGCGCGGCTGGAGGGCGATCGCACGGGTGAATTCCCGGATTGCATCCGCGAACCGTTTCCGTTCGCCGTCCATATTTCCAAGATTGTCATAGGCATATGCATAGGTTGAATCGCGCGTTATCGCCCGGGTAAAATAGGCGATGCTCGAATCCGCCATGGCCCCCCGCCCTGCGCCGGTGTCTCGCTCCTCAAGCGCCCATCCGGCGTACAAAAGCCCGATATTATTATACGCCGGGGCCCAGCCCGGATCCATCGCTCCGGCGGCAACGAAATCGGCCATGGCGGTCTTCCCCCTGCCAAGCCCTTCGTAAACAAGCCCGCGGTTATTATACGCGGAGGCGCTCGGACAGACAGCAATGACATCGTTCCACAGCGCCAGGCCGTCCTTCCAGACCCGGCAGCGGGCAACGGTGAGGCTTGCCCAGAACAGCAGGAGCGCGATGCAGAGCAAAGCGACAAAACGCCTCCCGGTGCGATCCGCAAGGCGCCGGAGTGCCATCGCCCCGGCATAGGACATGCCGACAAGTGGAATATAGGAATAGCGCTCGGCAACGGCCGCATAGCCCACCGTGACCACCTGGAGCATCGGTGCGACCGTTACCAGGTAGAACAGGGCGGCAAAGACCGCGACCCTGCTTCGCGACCGGTACCGGAAGAGCATGATCGCCGCCCCGGCCACGATAAGGGGTGATGCGATGAGGCCGAGGGTCAAAAACGGGCCGGGGATCGGTGGAAAATGGTAGAAAGCGCAGAGCCGGAACGGAAAAACCGTCTTGAACGGATAAAAAACCAGCCCGTAAAAAGGGAGCCCGATCCGCTCCCCCAGAGTAAGCGATGACAACCCGGCCAGCGCGCCGCCGCCCTTCTGGACGAGAATGGTAACAACCGAGAAAACCGCCGCGCCGGTAAAAAAAGGAATTTTTTCGAGCAGCAATTTCTTTGAGAACGTGCGCTTTTCAAGGTAATCGAGCAGGAGCAGCGCAATCGGCAGGCTGACGGCCACCGGCTTCGAGAGCAGCGCACCGACAAACGCACCGAGGCAGAGGAAATAATACCGACGTCTCCCCGCTCCCTTATAATAAAGGTACAGGAGAACGGCGCAGAAGTAGAAAAATGCCGATACGACATCCTTGCGGGCGGCAACCCAGGCGACCGATTCCACCCGCAGCGGGTGTAGCCCGAAAAGCAGGGCGGCAAGAAAGGCAACCGTGGTCCTGCGCGAGAGACGGTAGACGATGAAGAAGAGGAGCAGGCAATTGAGTGCGTGGAAAAGGACGCCGGTGAGATGGTATCCCCACGGCCGCAGTCCGAAGAGAGAGAAATCCGCGAGGTACGACAGCATGGTGAGGGGCTGGTAGTTACACGCATAGGTTGCGGTGAAGAATTTCGCAACGGCATGGAGCGGGCTCCCCTGCAGGTCGGCATTGCCGGTCACATAAACATCGTCATCCCAATTAGTAAACCCGTTCCCGACGGCGGGGGCGAAGGCGAGCGAGACGATAATGAAAAGAGCTGTACAGGAAAGGATGAGACGATTGCGGTGAGAAGTTGAAGTAAATGGGGAGGATGTGGTACGGGAAGGTGCCATCGTTTAAATCACACTTTTGCGGATTCAGGCTGGGGAACCGCTTTGCGGTTCCCCAGCCTGAATGGTAATTTTGACCTATCGATACTAAACCTGAAGTGCATCCGGTACTACCCGCACCGCTCCCTCGTCGGCCGAAGCCGCGAAGAGGGCATAGGCCCGGAGCGCCTCGGAAACCGTCCGATCGCGGATCGGTTTGAAGGCTTCACGTCCCTTCGCAAGCTCCTCGTTCCTCCGGTCGGCCAGGTCGCCCTCGCTGACGAGTACGTTGATGGTGCGGTTCGGAATGTCGATTTCGATCGTATCGCCGTTGCGCAGCAGTCCGATTTCGCCGCCCGAGGCCGCTTCGGGCGAGACGTGCCCGATGCAGAGGCCGGAGGTACCGCCCGAAAAACGGCCGTCCGTGATAAGCGCACACTCTTTGTCGAGGTGGCGCGACTTAAGATAGGCGGTCGGATACAGCATCTCCTGCATCCCCGGCCCGCCCTTGGGACCCTCGTAGCGGATCACCACCACGTCGCCCGCCTGCACCTCGTTCAGAATTCCCTCGGCGGCTTTTTCCTGAGAATCGTACACCCGCGCCGTCCCGGTAAATTTGAAGATCGATTCGCTGACCCCGGCGGTCTTGACAATACACCCCCTGGCCGCGATGTTGCCGAAGAG
Organism: uncultured Fibrobacteraceae bacterium; assembly: GCA_964651515.1. Classification (GTDB taxonomy): domain Bacteria; phylum Fibrobacterota; class Chitinivibrionia; order Chitinivibrionales; family Chitinispirillaceae; genus BOG-1184. Next base: position 33,300 of record CAZYYB010000004.1, on the reverse strand, counting down.
CACCGCCAGGCCGCCCTCCTTCGTGTAACAGTGCGAGAAGTCGCGGATGCAGCCGGTCTTGCGATCGAGATCGAGCGACGGAAAGTACACCTCCTGCGACCCGAGGACGAGGTTGCCGACTATACCGCCCGGAGCGCTTTTGTAGAGACGGGTCGCCTCGGGCAGGAGCCGGGGGCTCATGAGATCGTACCCGTCGAGAACCATTTTGAGGCCCGGAGCGTCGACGCGGCGTACCGAGGCGTCGATGAGACCGTTGCGTTCCAGCTCTCCCATGAGTGCCATGACCCCGCCGGAGCGATGCACGTCTTCGAGGTGGAAGTGCGAACTCGGGGCCACCTTGCAGAGCACCGGCACCTTGCGCGACAGGGCATCGATGTCCTTCATCGTGAAATCCACCCCGGCCGACCGCGCGACCGCAAGAAGATGCAGGACCGTATTGGTCGAGCCGCCCATGGCGATATCGAGCGCCATGGCGTTCAGGAACGCCTGCCGCGTCCCGATCGACCGCGGCAGCACCGATGTGTCTTCCCGTTCGTAATAGGCGGTTGCAAGCGCCACAATCCGTTTCGCCGCCTGTTCGAAGAGCCGCAGCCGCTCCTTATGGGTTGCCATGACCGTCCCGTTGCCGGGCAACGCCATGCCGAGCGCCTCGGTGAGGCAATTCATGGAATTGGCGGTGAACATGCCGGAACAGCTGCCGCAGGTCGGACACGCCGCGAGCTCCACCGAGGTGACCTCTTCGTCGGTAATGTTTTTATCGGCCGCCATGACCATGGCGTCGATCAGATCGTACTTGCGCCCATTGCCGATCCCCGCCTCCATGGGGCCGCCGGACACGAAAATCGCCGGAATGTTGAGCCGCATTGCCGCGATGAGCATTCCCGGCGTGATTTTGTCGCAGTTGGAGATGCAGATCATGGCGTCGGCCTGGTGGGCGTTGCACATATACTCGACGCTGTCGGCGATCAGTTCGCGCGAGGGCAGCGAGTAGAGCATGCCGTCATGCCCCATGGCGATGCCGTCGTCGATGGCGATGGTGTTGAACTCCGCGGCAAAACACCCCTGCTCTTCGATGAGCCGCTTGACAAACTGTCCTATCTCGTGAAGATGGACATGGCCCGGAACGAACTGGGTGAACGAGTTGACCACAGCGATAATCGGCTTACCGATCTGCGATTCCTTCATGCCGTTGGCCCGCCACAGGCTGCGGGCACCGGCCATGCGCCGTCCCTCGGTCGTGGTCGCACTGCGAAGCTTGAATGACATTTTTTTGTGACTCCCTTCGTGAGTATCGATAAAAAATAGGCGATGAGCGGGGATAGGGGCAAGGAGGGAGACCCCGGACCGGTCTCCCTCCGGAGGCTTTTATTCATCTTTTCACTATTCGTTACTCCCTTTTCACCGTTTTTCGGATCAATTCCCCATCCATCTCCGGAACTTCCCTGATCGCGGCCTTGCCGCTCCGTTCTTTAACGAGGGTAAAGAGTCGGCTTTCCTTTCGGGTACGTCCGATGATTTCTCTCTCCGGATCGCTCCTGGCCGGGCTCTTTTCCAGATTGATCAACCTCGCCAGCCTGAACGCGGTCACCATGGTTGCCGTGGAGAGCGATCCGTTCCAGGGGTACATGCTCGACCCGCAGCAGAGGAGCGCCGGGAGCGCGTCGAACATGGCCGGGTCGGAGAAACCGGGTAGTCCGGGAACAGGATAGAAGGGCGACAGGCCGATGAGGGTCGGCTTGTCGGCGAGGTAACGGAGGGAATCCGCGACCGTATCCGCCCGGTCCTCCCCGAATCCGCAGATGACATAGGTCACGCTCGGGATATTTCTTCCGGCAAGAAGCGCGAGCACCTTTTCATAGCACTCGAGGTCGAGGCCGCGGCCCCGATTACGCAGGATGGCCGGACTGGTTGAGGCGAGCGAAAGGTTGAATTTACGCATCCCGCTATCGATAAGCCAGGTACAGAGCTCCGGGGTGAGCTGGGTATAGTCGAGCCCGTTTTCGGCGACGAACTCGACACCCGGGAGATGCTTCCGGAAGAGCGAAATAACGTCCTTGAAGAGCGGTTCGTCGCCGAGAAGGTTGTCGTCTTCGATGTTGACGACGATGCGTTTGCCGGACCGTACGAGTTCGTCGGACCGGCCGTTGAGCAGTTCGCCGAGCGCCTTCAGCGGAACGGTCCGCAGTTTTTTTCCGAAGAGCAGGCTGCTCGAACAGAAGTCGCACCGCTTCGGACAGCCGCGGGCAAGAGAGGTCGCAAAAGTCATCGTCCGGGCGGATTCGGCGGTTTTGACCAAAGGTAGCAGCATTTCATCGGCGGCTGCCACGTTGAGGGACGCACGGCGGTGCGTCTCCGGCGAATCGCCGTGTGCGCGCGCGCGAAGCAGTCCGGGAACCCCCCGGAAATCAGGGATGGGTTGCCGCACCGCTTCGAGAAACCGGGGAAGGCACGCTTCAGCCTCTCCCGGCAGGACGAAATCGAATGCCCCGCCTCGCAGGAAATAGTCCGGGTTAGCACTCGCTCCGGCCCCGCCGATGACGAGCGGGAGCCCGGGCAGGCTGCGCTTGAAGCGGGCGGCAAGCGAAAGCGCATCCTCGGCATAGCAGAAGGCGAAGAGTGAGAAAAAGCAGAGGTCCGGCAGGAGAGCCGTTACCATGCGGGCGCAGGTATCGTTGTCGGGCCCGAAGCGGCGGTAGCCGGTGAAGAAGGAGAGCCTGCCGGTCTCGCCCTCGATAATAAAAGGCTTCAGGTAGGCGAGCCCGGTCGGAAGGTCGATGTGCGCCCCCTTCACGTTCATGAGCGGGAAGTTGAGCACGGTCGCGCGTATTCCGGCGCGCTCCAGGAGCGTCGCCACGATGTCAGCGCCAAGCGTGGAGAACCGGTGGCGCGTAAAGTAAAAATCGCGGAGCGGCGGAACGATGATTGCGGCCGATCGGATCATTTATTCGCCGTTCACGCTCCCCTTTTCACATCGCTCTTTCAATGCGCCGTCCCTCCCCCTCCCTGCTTCCCCCACGGCTCCCCCGCCCCGCCGCCGCCCGGTACCGCCGCAGGCTTCTCCGATTGTCTTGCGGCAACCACCGCCGCGAGCTTCGTATCGAGCTGCGCATTGCGGCTATGCTTATTATCGTAAAAGGCCCGCACCAGCGCGCGCGGCGACAGGCCGACCGGTTTTTTGATAAACTCGGGCAGGTTATAGGTCTTCAGGAACGATTCGTAGAAGTGCGGATCGCGCTGCGGCAGGAGAAAGGGCTTCGATGCATTGCCGTTCGAGTCGACCCGGCTGAAATACGGCCGGGCGCATATCCCGTCGATCCGCTTGCTGGAGAAGACGATCCATCCTCCCCTGCTGGACCACGACGGAAAACTCTCCGGCGCCCCGGTATTCACGTCGAGCTTGCGGTACCGCATGGATCGCAGGTCAAGAAGGCAGATGTCGCCGCCCGGACGAAAAACCGGGAAGGCGCCCCATGGCATCGCGCAGCAGAGCAGGAACCTTCCATCGGGCGATATCCGGGGAAACGAGAAGCTCAGCCCGGTTTTTTCATGCGACAAAATCGTCTCCGGCGCTCCCCAGGTATCCTGCACGGCATCGTAGGGGATACGCATCAGGTCGTAGAAAATTTTCGTATAGTACGCCGCGATGCTGTCGGCCGGGTACTGCGGTGCGCGGCAGTAGTACAGGTACCGTCCGTCCGGCGACCACTCCGGCTCGGTGATCAGGAACGCACGGTCGGCCAGGGCGGGCGTCGAGGTGACGGTATTGGCGGGAATGCTGTACACGATGATCTTCGATCCCTTGTCGAAGCCCTCGCGATTATCGCCGACCGCGTGGAAAAACTGCCGTACCGTATTGACTGAGAAAGCGATCAGGTTGCCGTCGGGATGCCAGGCGGGAAACCCGGCCGGCGTATTGAAGGGGGTCGCGGTATTGACCTTGAACGCATGCCCGGCCTGCACCACGAGCGTCCCGTTTCCCGCTCCCCCGCGCATGTGCGCGACCATGTAGTCGGGATCGTTGTTCCTGAACGTGTGGCAGTTCATGCAGTTGTCGTCCGACATCCGGTTGAGCCAGAGCGGCCGTTCCGCAAAGGTCGATAAGGTGCGTTCGTAAATGCCCATCTTCCCGTAGAGCGTATAGAGCGGGGGAATCAGCCGGTACACGAGGTAGTCGTCGATACTGTCGCGGGCGACCGTGTCGACGATCGGACGGAACCGGGTCCAGGTTTTTTCGCCGGTTTCGGCAAAGATATCGATCATCACGGTAGCGCCCCGGTTCGCGGACAGGAGGCGGCGCCACTTGCCGACCGGAATCGAAATGTCGCCGCTGCGCGACTCGATGCCGATCGAACCGCCACGGCTGCCGTGCAGGTCGACGAAATAGCCGGCCCCCTTCTCGGCGATGGTGAAATTCATCGGCGCGCAGTTCGGGGGGATGACGATCGCGGCGTAATCCGGTTCGATTCTGGCCGGGGCGGTGCTGACCGTGCACTCGCCGATGGTTCCGGCGGCGCTGCGATGCAGTATGACCAGGGTGACGCCGGCAATGGCTACGGCCGCAAGGCCGAGGAATAGCGGCTTTTTTATCATTTCCTTTTCCCCGGCACGAGATCGTGGAAGCAGTAGTACCAGTAAGAGTTCCAGTACCGGTCCAGCAGTTCATGGTCCGCGGCGCCGAAATCCCCATGGTACTTCGCGAGGGTCCGGTTGAAACTCACGTAATCGGCGATGGTTTTCGGATCGATCCCCTTTGCCACCGCCGGGAGCGCTCCGGGTTCCGCAGAAGCAAGGATGACCAGTGCCTCTTCGTAAAGCCGGGGAATCGCCTGATACCCGAGCGGCACCAGGCAGTCGGCGAGCGAGGCGACCTTCCGGACATTCCCCTGTAAAAGATACGACGCCATGCAGTATTCGAAGGCCATCCGGTTGGGCCGATTCTGCCGGACCGCGGCTTCGAGGTCCGAGCAGGGCTGCCCCACGCTCTTGCGGATATAATCGACCGCGGGCATGGCGGCCTGCAGCTCTTCGACGGTGCCGGGGAGGGTCGAGTCGGCCAGCTTTTTCCTGAACTCCCGCGCCCACGACGCTTCGAGCGGCATGGTTTCGAGAAGCGCCAGGCAGATCCTTGCGGCGGGCAGCTCACCCTTCGCCGCATGGAGCAGGGCAAGTTGCCGCAGCGCGCCGGGCGTTTCGCCGCGGAGCCCGACCGACTCGTACGCCCACTGTTCGGCCTCGTTGACCAGGGCAAGGCGGCGGTAGAGGTCGCTCCGGTAGAGGAAGAAGAACGGATCCTGATTCAGCGGATCGGTACTCTTCGCGCCGTAGAGCAGGAGCGCCTGGTCGCCGAAATGCTGCGGCATGGTGAACAGGTCGGTCGGCAGGAGTCCGGAGTAATAAAGCGCTTCATCAAGCGCGAAGCCCGTGGTCCGGGTGTCGAGCGAGTATTTCAGGTAGTCGCGGTAGATCTGCTGCCACTCCCCGTCGCGACTCATCCGGCAGAACCGGAGCGACAGACGGTCGATCCTGCTGACCGAAGGGACAACGAATACGGCCGTCACCACGATGAGTACCAGTGCGCCGAGAATTCCGAATACCCGCTCCCGCGTGCCCCGGTTTTTTCCGGCCGGTGCGAAACGACCGGCGACCGCGACGGCTGCGATTAAGAGCGGAACGATTGCATAGGTCGCCCAGGGTGCGGCAACGGGGTTGTATCCGGGGACGCCGAAGGGAAGCCCTTGCAGGTAGGCGTTTCGCAGCGAGATCAGGAACATGAAGCTCGCCGCCGCATAAGGGATAGCCGCCGCGACGATTACATAAAGTGCTCCGGATAAAAAACGCCTCCTGATGACCATTTCGTGAAGGGAGGCGATGAGGGCAAAGAGCAGCATCGGAGCGCCGGCAACGTCGTAGAGTGCGCAGGCAAAGGCGAAAAAAATGAGCGTTCGAAACCCGGCCGGGGATACGGTGCAACAGACGGCAGCGGTCCACAGGGCGAGGGAGAAGCCGATGGTCGTCGCAAGCCGGTGGTAGTAGCTGCCCAGAAGCGCGAGCGCAAGCACTGCCGGCAGCAGCGACAGTGTCACGCTCCCCTGCCCGGCTCCGGCGGATCGAAGTACCCGGAGCGTCCCGACAGCGACGGAAAGGATGATCAGGGCGATGATCGCCGCGCCGATGGCGGGGTGAATGAAATACTGCGACAGGAAGGCCGCCAAAGCGTCGACCATGCCGCCCGGAAAGGAGAGGCGGTCGGCGAAGAATGCCGATTTCCATTCGAAGACCGGTTCCTGGGCAATGACGTACAGGGAGGGATCGACACGGAACCTGAGGTAAAAAAAGACCGCGAGGAGGAATACCGGATAGAGGAGGCTTGGTGAACCGAATCGTTTGAGATTCATCGACATCTCGTATATCCGGGCTTTCAGGCACGCTGATTCAGCGGAATGGGAGAAATTCCAACCATCCGGAACTTATAAAAATTCGTTCATGGTGCGGCCGAGGTACCATAAACAGGTGTTATTCACCCTGGCGGTATCCGGATAAGTTTTAAAGCGGCAGGCATGACCGTCTTTGAAAGACGGCATCTTTGATGGAAGAGTTATATTTCACCATTCCGATGAATCAGTAACGCACGTTATTCTTCACGTGGTGCATCCGGGCAAGAAGTTATTGACGTTATTAATGATAAGGATTGAATGAACCATGCAAACCATCAAAAAATCCTCGAAGCTCGACAACGTTCTCTACGATATCCGCGGTCCCGTGCTCGATGAGGCCAAGCGACTCGAAGAGGAGGGGTACCGCATCATCCAGCTGAACACCGGCAACCCGGCGCCCTTCGGGCTCTTTGCGCCCGACGAGGTCATCCACGACATGATCGTGAACCTTTCATCGACGCAGGGGTACAGCGACTCCAAGGGTCTCTTTCCCGCGCGCAAGGCGATCATGCAATACTGCCAGCAGAAGAACATCGCCGGGGTGGAAACGGAAGATGTTTACATAGGGAACGGCGTGAGCGAGTGCATCGTCATGGCGATGCAGGCGCTTCTCGACAAGGGTGACGAGATCCTCATCCCGGCGCCCGACTACCCGCTCTGGACCGCGGCGGTCAATTTGTCCGGCGGCACGGCAGTGCACTACCGCTGCGACGAGCAGTCGGCGTGGTGGCCGGATATCGCGGATATCAAAAAGAAGGTAAATAAAAATACCAGGGGAATCGTGATCATCAATCCGAATAACCCGACCGGCGCGCTCTACCCTCCGGAAATTCTCCGGGAGATCATAGAAATCGCGCGGCAACACGGGCTCATCGTGTATTCGGATGAAATTTACGATAAGATCCTCTACGACGACAATACCCATGTCGCCACCGCCTCGCTGGCCGACGACCTGCTGTTCGTCACCTTTAACGGGCTCTCGAAGGCCTACCGGGTTGCCGGGTTCCGCGTCGGCTGGATGGTGGTCAGCGGCAACAGGAAAATCGCTCCGGATTATATCGAGGGGATGAATATGCTCGCCTCCATGCGCCTCTGCAGCAACGTGCCGGGTCAGTCGATTATCCAGACCGCCCTCGGCGGACACCAGAGCATCTACGATCTGACGAGGCCGGGCGGACGCCTGTACGATCAGCGCGAGCTCTGCTACGAAATGCTGAATGCCATCGACGGCATATCGTGCGTCAAACCCAAGGCCGCGTTCTACCTGTTCCCGAAGATCGATGCGAAGCGGTTCAACATCACCGACGACGAAAAATTCGTGCTCGACTTCCTGCGGGCCGAAAAGGTGCTCCTCGTGCACGGCGGGGGGTTCAACTGGCCGGAGCCGGACCACTTCCGGATTGTCTATCTGCCGCGGGTGGAAGATCTGGCCGAGGTTATGGAGAAGTTGAAGAGGTTTTTAGGGACCTACCGGCAGATATAAGAAAAACCTTCGGTGGGGGAACCACCTTGCGGTGGTTCCCCCACCTGGTAGAAAAAACATCAAGGCTATAATAAATCCGTAGGGGCGACCCGCGGTCGCCCGCTTTTCTTGCTGACGCGAAGTCAAACAAAATCCCCCGGCTGCGCCGCTCACTTAGATGCCCCGGTCTTCTTGATTATCAAATAAATCATTGGTGAAGACAGACCCGCTGCCTTGGCAATTTTTAATCCGGACAAACCCATTTTATACGGCCCCGCCAACCGACGGTAATCATGAAGCGCTCCCGCCGGCGCGGGTGACCCGGCACGGCCATCCAAAGGCATTCGCCTTTTTGTTGTTCCGGCCTACCCGATTTCATTCCCGTCGTGCAATTTCGTCATTTAACAATTCACACGCTCCCACGACAAACCCCGCACACCGATCTTTAAGCCCCCCCTTGCCGAAGAGCGCCTGACCTTCGGGCGTTAAGAGATTGCACCCGTCGAGCAGAACGCTGCACGTCGCCGAACCATACCTCTTTTTGAACGCCTCCATGAACCGCCGTACCCTGGCGTAGAGGTTGTCCTTCTCCGCATGCGTACCGTTCGTACCCTTACTGTAGAGCATGCCGAGCACCATGATGCCGCCGGTTACCGCGCCGCAAACGTGCTGCGTGCGTGCCATGCCGCCGCCGAACCCATCGGCGATCCGCAGCGCGGTCTCCGGATCCATGCCCGTTTCTTTCTCAAAGGCGGCGAGGACGGATTGGGAGCAGTTGCGGCCGGAATTAAAATGATTGCGGGCAATATCTGGATTTTTCATAGCGCGTCCTTGGTAATTTTGAATTTCTTATGGTGTTGCATTGGAGGCCGAGCCGGGTCCTCTGCGAAAAACAGCCAAATGCAACTTCAATTCAAGATTTTTTCCCGTGTTTTTTCTACCTTGAAAGGGGGCGTTGCGGGGGTGCGTCGGAGACGCGTTTCGCGGCTCCGACCAGGGGAAACCGCGTAGCGGTGTCCCCACCTCAGTAGTAACTTTCTATATTAAAGCCCCGTATCTTCCTTCACTCCAAGTAAAATATTCATATTCTGCACCGCCGCCCCGGACGCTCCCTTGCCCAGATTATCAAGCCGAGCGACGACCAGCAGGTGGTCGTTCCGGCCGAAGACGAACAGTTCGAGCATGTTGGTCCCGTTGCAGGCGGTGGGTGAGATGAAGCCGTCATTGATCGAAGCGATCTCGTCGTCCGAGGCGACCCGGATGAAGCGCTCCCTCCGATAGTACTCGGCGTAGTAGCGGCGAATCTCGGCCGCGTCGGGCTTTTTCGTCATCATGGCGGCGGAGAGCGGGACAAACACGAGCATTCCCTGGAAAAAATCACCCACGATCGGGGTGAAAAGGGGCGGCCGGCTGAGCAATCCGAATTTCTGCATCTCGGGCAGATGTTTATGCGCCAGGTTAAGATTCTTCGGCCGGCAGCAGATCGCCTGGCGATCCGCCGATTTGTCCTCGAATGCCGCGATCATCTGGTTGCCGCCGCCGCTGTAGCCGGTGATGGCGTACGACGAAACCGGAGAGTCGGGCGAGAGGTATCCTCCGGATACGATCGGGTGCAGCGCGGCGCAGAATCCGCTCGCATAGCATCCGGGTACGCTGATCCGGCATGAATCTTTAATCTTTTGCCGCTGACCGGGATTGAGCTCCGGGATGCCGTAAACCCATCCCTCGGCGGTACGATGGGCCGTGCTCGCGTCGAGGACGCGGACGGCGGGGTTCGACAGCAGGGAGACCGATTCGCGGGCGGCACTGTCGGGCAGGCAGAGGAAAACGATATCGGCGCTGTTCAGGTAGTGCCGCTTCGCCTCAGGATCTTTCCGTTGCCCGGCCGGTATTGCGATCAGCTCGATATCGTCCCGTCCATCGAGCCGTTCATGGATTTTCAACCCGGTTGTTCCATGCGATCCGTCGATAAAAACCTTTTTTTTCATAAGTGTTGCACGCTCCCTTTTCTCCGGCCGATGATTGAAAAATATAGCTTTTGCCAATGATGAAAACCATAAAATGAGAGGGATGAAGGGTGGCAACGGAAAAAATGAGAACGACCTCGGGAATACGGCACGTTCTCCCCCCCCCCTCATCATCCCTCATCCCGGACGCTCGCTCCTTTTGCCTTTTACACCCCGGTTTAGTATATTTTATAGATTCTTAACCGATAGAGAGACGACTCTGCACCACCAGGAGGATGACGGTGAACATTAAATACAGTCAGAAAAAGCAGGAGATGCGCGAAGATCCGGTTCTCGAATTTTTGTTCAAGGCCAAGGATTATTTCGCTAAAAACGCCAATGCCCTGGCCGGAGTGGCCATCGCCGTCGTTCTTGTCATCCTGGTCGTCGTGGTATATAACTATACTAAAAGCAAAAGCCAGGAAAAGGCCGAAGCGGCCTTCGGCCAGGCAATGATCGAATACAACAACCGCGCGGTCGATAAGGCCGTCGAAGATTTCCGGATCGTTGCGGATAATTATACGAGCGCCCCGGAGGGTGCCATGAGCGCTTTCATGCTCGGAAGCATCTACTTCAATGTTTCGCGCTACGACGAGGCCATTACCTGGTTCGAGAAAGCGGCATCGAAAAAAACCAGCGTCGATTTCATAAACGGTGAAGCGCAGGAAGGAATTGCCGGATGCTATGAAGCCAAAGGCGATATTCCCCGTGCGCTCGAATATTACCAGAAGGCGCTCGATGACGGCAAGATCGCCTATCGGCATGCGGCAATTACCTGGAAACTGGCCCTCCTTAACCGGCAGATGAACAACGGCGAGCGTGCGAAGACGCTCTGCCAGCAGATTATTGCCGATTCCACGGCAACCGATTACCGGCAGCGCGCAGAAAACCTCCTTGCAGCGCTCGAAGCCGTTTCAGGCTGATAGATCCCGGCGCCGGGAGAGAGCTTCCGGTGCCCGAAATTACCCCTTGCCTGAAGATTGCAACGCTCCCCCATCCCGTGCGGGGCGTGACGATGGCACTCTGCCCCCGACCGCTGGTTTCACCGAATGGTTGAAGGCGTGATCATGAAAGAGATGCCTATCGTCGCCGATCCGGACAGCGGCGGCATAATACACATCGCCAACATCAAGGGCGGGGTCGGAAAGACTACCGTTGCCACCAACCTTGCCGCTCTCCTTGCGAAGCGCGCGCCGACCCTCCTCATCGATCTCGATGTGCAGGGAAGCGTGAGCGCCGCACTCGGCAGGGAGTCCGGTGCGCCGGGGCGCTCCTCCTGGGAGCTTTTTCGCCGCCGATTCGGCGGCATCCGCTTCCCCGGTTCTGCGCAGCACTCGTTTGCGGCCGGAATGGCGCGTCGCATCACCGCCGTCGAATCGTTTCTGTTCAGGGCGGTCATCGGCAGGGGGGCATTGACCGAAATCATTGTTCCCGTCCAGGCCGGTCTCGATTTTATCCCGGCAAACAACGATCTCTTCAAGGTCCCATCCTCATTCCAGATCCACAACATTATTTACAACATACGGATTGCTCGTCACTACTATAAGTATATCGTCATCGATACTCCTTCGGTGTGGAATCGCGTCACGCAGAGTCTCTACCGCGGCGCCGACCTGAACCTCATCCCGGTGACGCTCGGCGCGCTTTCGACCAAAAGTCTTCGCGATTATCTTTCCCAGGTCCGCTCGCTGGTCCAGCATCACCCGTCCGTGCGGATCAGGATCGTCAAGAATGAGGTGGCCTCGGAGGAGAGCGCCCGCAGCGCCGGGAAGCTGCGCACCATGATTGAAAATCGTCGATTTCTCGAAAACCTGTGCGAACAAACGGTATACAGAAGCAAACATGGTCTTTCATCGTTGCCGCAATCGATCCTGCTCGATATCGAAATCCCCGAATCGGCCACCCTCATGGAGGCCCAGGATAAGGGTTCGCTTCTGCCCGGCGAAGGTCCGGCCGCGGGAGCCTTCGAGGAGCTGGGGAAAAGGGTGCAGCGGGTACTGAATACGCCGGTCTATGCTCCCTTTGCCTGGTTCGAGCGTTTTGCCGCCGAGCGCCGGCTTCCGCTCATTCTCGCCCTCTGCGCGCTTGCGGTAACGATCGGCTTTAACGTTCCGGTGCGCGATCCGCCCGCCCCGCGTCCGCTTGCTCCCCAGGAACTGACCCTGTCGTCGGGCGATGCGCTGATCCACACCTTTTCGCGCGGGGAGTCCCTTTATAAGGTAGCCAAATTCGCGATAAGCTGGTTCCGGGCCAGGGTGCCGAGTCAGCAGGAGGTTGCCGATTACTGCGCCGAGGTCGTGGCGATCCACAATCTGACGAGCGGTGAAGGGGGCGGGATCGATCAGAATAATATCCCGGAGGGTGCGGTCATCAGTTTTTTTCCACCCTCGAAAATCCTGAACCCGGCCGAAAAGCAGCTGGTGCCGGTATACCGGTACTTCATGAAACTTGTCAAAGACGATTTCCCCAGCGTTACCGGCGACTGGTGCGAACGGGGGAACGGGCACATTCAGCCCCATTTCGGCATCGATGTGGCGACGACCCTGGGCACTCCCATCATCTCACCCCTGAGCGGCATTGCAATCCAGAAGGACGAAGATGACGGCGGCCACGTTCTTGTCGTCGCCACGGATAACGCGGTCGTTTTTTTCTGCCACATGGACCGGCGTTTCTTCAAAACCGGCGATTCGGTCCGACAGGGGCAGGTGGTCGGCACCGTGGGGCTTACCGGCAGGACCACCGGCCCCCATGTCCATATCGGCTATGGGGTACGGAGCGAGTCCCGCACCGATGTCAGCTTCGGGAAATACCGCTATCTGGTAACGGACCCGAAGCTTTTCTACTATAAAAAGATCTACATCGATAATCTTGCCCTCGGTAATAAAAACCGCTGACGCTCCGGCGCCCGGACTCCCTGCCGATTTTTTTCCTTGCATGGATGCAGGGGAATGATCTTTTTTATATGCTATCGAATTCAGGGGGAGCTTAAGGCCGGGATCAGCGTCGCACTTCGCATTCCAGGTAAACATCAGTTTACACATATCGCGCAGTTTCCCGCCGCTCATTCCGATAGCGGTCTTATTCGACCCGGGCCGGGGCGGAGTACTTAACCCCCGCAAGGTATGGCAGGGTGCCGCTTCCCCGATGTTGAAACATTTCCCTATCGGATGTGGTCAAATTACAGGGCGGACTTTTTAAGCTGCAAACGGATCCTGTCCGAAACGGGTGGCGAGCGGTCCATCCGTCATGCAGCCTGTTCCAGGACAACAACTTCACCATTCAAGGCTCTTTCAACCGATTTCATGAACAAACGATCTCATCCCCGGACGGCGAAAAAAGGCAGGAAGAGTCCGTCCGAAAAAACACTGCCGGGCGAACGTACCGACCGGTTCGGTGCATGGGTCAATGGGAAGAGCGGGCTGCTCTGCCTTATTGCCCTGCTCGGCATGTGCGGCTATGTCTTCTTCGATTTCCTGGTCTTCAATCGCCCCTACGTTTTCAAGGGCATTGCCAGCGACTCCTACAATGCGGTGCTGCCCTCGCTCGTTCATCTTTCCCGCTACATCCGGACCGACGGCATCCCCCGCTGGTCGTTCTACGTCGGCATGGGACAGAACGTATTCCCCGAGGGGTTGAACTCTCCGTTCACCTCGCTCATCATCCTGTTGCCCTTTGATAAGATTCCCTTCGGCCTGGGCTGGCTGGAGGTCCTGAAAATCGCGCTTGCGGGGCTGTGCTTCTACGCCTACCTGCAAACGATGGCCCTGACGAAATTTACGAGTTTCGCGGGGGCCCTTCTCTATGCCTTTTCCGGGTTCATCATCGTCGGCAGCGCCTGGTACAGTTACTCCTCGACCGGGGTATCCGTCGCGTTCCTTCTCCTGGCATTTGAAAAACTGTACCGGGAAAACGATGCGCGCTGGTTCCCGCCGGCCGTGGCGCTCCTGGCCTCTTCCGTTTTCTCGCTCTACACCTATGGAGCGTTCCTGCTGCTCTACTCGATCGTCAGGTTTCTCGACGAGCATCCCTGGAATTTCAGGAGCTATGCGGGCCTCCTCTTTAAAATGGTCGTGTTCGGCGCGCTCGGCATCGCCATCTGTTTCATCTGCTTCATGGGGGCCGCCCTGCACATGCTGCAGAGCCCGCGCGTCAGCGGCCATGTCGGGTATTTCGAATCGCTGAAGCGCGTTCCGCTGTTCGGGCTCGAAAACTGGTCGATCACCAGGGCGAGCTGGGGGATTCCGTATTTGCATTTGAAAACCGCCGTTCTCCGCATGTTTTCCAGCGATCTTATGGGAACCGGCGTCTACTTCCGGGGATGGTACAACTATCTCGAAGCGCCGCTCTTTTACTGCGGTCTCCTGACCCTGCTCCTGATTCCATCGGTGTTCGCATCGCTCGATAAACGACGGAAATGGCTCTACGGGGTGTTCGCGGCGTTCTGGGCGCTCGTTATCATCTTTCCGTATTTCCGGTACGCCTACAACCTTTTCGCCGGAGACTACTACAAGACCGGGATATCGCTGATCGTTTCCATCGTCATGCTGTACTACGGGCTGCGTGCGCTCGATTATTACGATCGGACTCCGCGGGCAACCCCCTGGTGCCTCCTCGCTTCCTGGGTCGGTCTCATGGCGCTGCTCTTCGGAATCAATTTTCCCGGTCGGCCGGGGATTATCCAGGAAGATCTGCGGCTCGCCGCCGCCGTCTACCTGACGGTCTATGCGGGACTTCTTTACCTTATGAGATTTCCCGCGATCCGGAACGTCGCAAAAATCGCGCTCGGCGCGACCCTCATCATCGAACTGGCTTCGTTCGCGCATATCAGTGTCGACCAGAGGCTGACCATGACGAGCCGGGAACTCGCCGAAGAACGATCCGGCTACAATGACTTCTCGGTCGATGCCGCCGCTTACCTGAAACGGATCGATCCCGGCTTTTACCGGGTGACCAAGGACTATTTCTCCGGGACCGCCATCCATACCAGTTTCAACGATGCCGAGATCCAGGATTATTACGGGACCCGGTCCTATTCGTCGTTCAACCAGTTGAGCTATGTCGACTTTCTGCAGGAGACGGGCGTGATAAGCGATACCGAGGAAACCGCCACGCGCTGGATCATCGGATTGCGCAGCCGGCCGGTCCTGCAATCGATATGCACGGTCAAATACAACCTCATCAAGGGACCCGCGACGGGGTTCTACCGCATCGGGTTCGATTCGATCGCGCAATTCGGCGACGTTACCGTGGAACGGAACGAATACTTTTTGCCGCTCGGGTTTACCTACGACAATTACGTTTCGCGGAGCGCCATGCTGAAACTGCCGCCGCACATGCGCCGCCTCATCATGCTGAGCGCCTGCGTCCTCGACGATACCGCCGCCTCAATGGCCACGGGCATGCACTCCCCGGATCCAACCGATACCGGCAACCTCTATTTCACCGGCCTCTCGCAGGGAAACCCCGCCGCGATTGCCCGATTCCATGCCGATATCGAGGCTCTGAAGCAGGATACGCTGACGCTGGCGATCCATCGGGAGAATTATCTGGCCGGTACCGTGAACCTCACCCGGAAAAAGATCATGTTTTTCTCGATACCGTTCGACCGGGGGTGGCATGCCCGGGTCGACGGCCGGCCCGTACCTCTGTACAAGGTGAATTTCGGCTTTACCGGCCTGCCGCTTGATCCCGGAAGCCATACGGTGGAGCTCTCCTTTGAGCCGCCCTCCTGGCAGGCGGGACTGGCGGTTACTATTATCGGGGTGCTGGTTTATGTCGGGCTGCTGGTGGTGTATCGCAGGAAAAAGACTGTAAAATAATGCTTCAACTCGGGTGGGGAAACCTCGCTTCGCGGTTGCCCATTTTGCCCGAAAAAAAATGGACTACTTATTATAGCCGGAGTTGTAGCTGCCCCCTGGCCAAAGCCTCCGCACCCCCGCTACGCAGGAGTGGTGCGCCCCCACCAGAGCAGTAATTCTTTTCCTTAATATGATTTAGAATTCCTCTTCACTCCTTCTCCTCCCGAACAGAAGCCACAGGAAGAACGGGCCGCCGATGAGGGCGGTGAGCACCCCGACCGGCATCTCGGCCGGGGCGATGATGACCCTGCTCACCGTGTCGGCGATAACCAGAAACGCCCCGCCGACCAGGATGCAGGCGGGTCCGAGAAGAAGGTGGTTTGCCGACACCATCCTGCGGCACATATGCGGAACCATGAGGCCGACGAACCCTATCGGCCCGCAGACGGCGACGATGCCGGCGATGAGCAGCGTTGCGGCGGCAAGCAGCAACCGGCGGGCGGCCCGTACATCGACGCCGCGACTGTGGGCCAGGTCCTCGCCTGCAAGAAGCTGGTCGAGCCGCGGGAGCTGCACCATGATCAGAATCACCCCGATGCACCAGAAGCCGGAGAGCGTCAGGACGGCGCCGTACCCGGTCGCCTGGATCCCGCCCATGAGCCAGCGCACTATTTGAAACGAGTCGCGGAAGTTGCTGAGGTACTGAAAGAACATGAGCAGGCTCGAAAATAGAAAGCTGACCGCGATCCCGGCAAGGAGCATGGTGAGGTTTCCCGACGATCGTTTTGCCGATGCGATGAGGCTCACCGCGGCCATGGCCATCGCGGCGCCGGCAAAGGCGCCGATGGAGACGACCGGCACCCCGAGTACTGCCCCGGTATATCCGGCAAGCACGGTCGCGGCGGCGCCGCACGAGGCGCCGCTCGCCGTTCCAAGGGTGAACGGGTCGGCCATCGGGTTCCGGAAAAGCGCCTGGAAGACCATGCCGCACAGGGCCAACCCCGAGCCGGCCAGAAATGCCGCCAGCACACGCGGAAGGCGCATGTGCCAGAAGATCTCATAGTCGAGCGAACCGGTGCTGAGGGACCATGGCGTGATCACCTGGGCGCCGATGCAGGAGGCGCAAAACATCAGCGCCCCGGCGGCAACGGCCAGCACGATCAGAATGCCTGCCCTCGTGCGTATCGCGGTCATGTCAGGAAGCTTTCGGGCAGATAGTACCGGTGAATAGTATCGTAACTCTTTATTTCACAAAAGTTAATAGAATAGATATCGTGCAATAGTTTAAGCGCATCCTTCCTGAAATCATCGCATCGGCCGACATAAAAGGGAGTGCCCTGCGACAGGGCGCACACGTGCGAGAACCGGTTGAGCGCGTGGTTGATATCGTGCGTTACCGCGACGATGGTGGTGGTGAACTCCTCATGGATGCGGTCGATGGATCGCTGGATCAGCTCCTGGTGCATCGGATCGAGGAATGCCATCGGTTCATCGAGCAGCAGGATGGCGGTCCTCTGCGCCACGGCGGAGGCGAGAAACACCCGCTGCAGCTCGCCGCCGCTCAGGGTGGTAAGGAGCCGGTCGGCCAGGGTATCGGTATCGGTCAGCTGGAGCGAGGCGTCCACGATATCCCGGTCCCGCTTTGAGGAGAGCGCAAAAAAACCCTGGAAGGGGAATCGCCCGAGCATGACGAAATCCCTTACCGTAAAGGGCGGCAGGAGACGGTTACTCGCCTGTGGAACAAAGGCAACGAGGTGCGCCAGTTCCATCGGCCGGTAGGAGGAAAGCGGTTTTCCGTCGATGAGGAGTGCGCCCCCCGGGCAGTGCAGCAGTCCGCACAGGCATTTGAGGAGCGTCGACTTGCCGCTGCCGTTCTTGCCGATAATCGCCCAGGTCGATCGCTCATCGATCTCAAGCGAGATGCCGTCGAGCACCTTCATGCGGGAGGTGTACCCGAACCGGAGAGCATGTGCTTCAATGAGAGTCATAGGACCTTTGAAATTAGGTGGCTGCCGGGCACCGGGGCAAGAGGTCGAAGGAAACGGGTCCGGCACGCTACCTGAAGAGGAAAAGGAGCGCCGCAGGCACGGTCACGATCGCCGCCAGGGTGCAGAAGAGCGAAGACCCGGCCGCGAATTCCGGGTTGCCGCCATAAATGCGTGTATAGAGGACCGTGGATACCGCAAGCGGCATGAGCGCAACCAGGACGGCAATCAGGTACACCTCGGGTGAGAGCGGAAGCATCCTGAGCCCCGCGATCATGATGCCGGGAAGAATGATGAGCCGGACGATCGTCACGTAAGCTATCTGCCAGGTGATCCTGAAAGATGACCATTTGAAGAGAGAGGCGCCTGCGAGCACGAGCATCATGGGGACCGAAGCCGAACCGGCTTTCGCGATGATATGCGCAACGATCCGGGGGATATGGCCGGCCAGTCCCAGCCGCGAAACGAGGATCGCCGCGATGGTGGCAAGAAGCGTCGGCGTCATCAGGTTGCGGACGATCTTCTTCGGGCTGGCGGCGCCGAGAACACCGATGCCGACCGTCCAGTTCGCAACCGTGGATCCGAGGGTAAAAAAGAGCAGGTTGGCAAGCATGGACGGGCCCCAGAGGTTCTGGATGATGATCACCGGGAGATACCCGTAGTTGTTGACCACGCAGCAGTACAGGAAGGTCCGGTGCGTGTCGCGGTCCCGGCTCAGAAGCCCGTAGCGCAGGGCGAGCCCGATAACTGCTCCGCCCGCGGCTATGGCAAAGCCGAGACCCGGCAGGATCCACAGGTTTGCATGCCATCCGGTGGTGAATCCTGCGGTAATCGAGTTAAAAACAAAGGCGGGGTACAGGAAATCGAGTACCAGGCGCGACCACCGGTCGATTTCGGCCTCCTCGATATAATGGAGCCGCCTTGAAACGCCGCCGATGGCCATGAGCCCGAAGATTTCGGCGAGCGAAAGAATGATCGCAAGGGTGAGATGGGAGCCGTTCATGGGTAGGGAGAAAATATACCCGTTGCCGGAAAGTTCGAACGCCGCGGTGCAGCAGGTCGGCAGTGGGCCGGAGCCACTGATAGGCCGGGAACCGATGCTGCTAGAACCCTTTCATGAACTCTCCGCGGAGCGCGAGCCAGAAGCGGTAGCGGGGAGCGCTGAAGTACTGCGCAAGGGTAACGATATCGGGCGTTTCGAACCGCCATCCGCCCTCCGCCCGGACATGGCTGTTGATCGCATAGCTTCTCGATATTTCCAGGGCCCAGTACGGAATGTTGCTTTCAAAAATCGGGTCGCCGAACGGCATGAAGAGATCGTAGCCCTTGAACCATTGCAGCGAACAGTCGAACCCGCCCGGCGATACTCCGGCCTTGAGGAAAATGCCGCCGCCCGTGCCGGTTTCAAAGTTTCCGACTCGTATCCGGTGGTCCGACCCGGCGAGAAGAATGTCGCCGAATATCTGCCGCAGGCTTCCCTGCAACGGGTAGGTTACATCGGCACCGGTGGCTCCGCCGAAGTGCTCCTCCACCGGCTCGCCGGAGTTGAACAGTTCGCCGCCCGTATGGTCCACGGTAAGGTAGAGGGGAAACGACCAGTTCGGGATCGAGTAGAATAACGCGCTGCCGGCCGTAAAATGCTCACGTTCGTTTGGTGTATCGAGGGAGTCCCACGCGCCCCAGATCTCCCACTTGATGTTCCGGCCGCGCATATCGAGCTGCATGCCCTCTTCCATACCGGGATCGTACCGGAACTCCTGACAGTAGAGAAGATCCGGCAGGAAATGCATTTCGGCAGTTGAAAGCGACCCCATGGTGAAGGTCATGATATCGGAGGAAAACGTCGCCCTCAGGAACGGCAGGGCGAGGCTCACGCTTTGAGGATCGCCGAACCGGCGCAATCCGTAGGCGCCCATTTCGAAGAGCATCTGCGGAACAGGCCGGTAGAAGAGCCGGGCGGAGCCCGAACTTCCGAAATACGTTTCTCCGGTCCGCTCGGGAGTGGTATATTCGATGTTGTCAATATAGGTCAGAACTTCGCCGTCCACCCCGAGCGTTGCTTGCGGGGATTGCAGGAAAGTAGAGTCGGCGCCGGAAATCGAGGGCAGGGCGACCAGGATACTAACGAAGGCAGGGAGAAAGATGCCTGTCACGATTGTATTTTGTTGTTTCGGGGGCGTTTCCGGAACCATTATGACGGCAACCTCCTTGTTATGCATCACCAGACCCCGCCGGAGCAGTATACGATCCGGCTCTACGGAAAAGATACACAGTGGAGCGATCCCGGTCAAAAAGAATGCTTGCATCCGATAAACGCCGCTCCTCGATCGGAGCAATCGGTCGTGTTGCGATGGCGGCGCTATGCGTTGTCACCACTCTTGGAATGTCGGCGAAAGCATCGGACGAGGCGCCGGTTCCCGACACCGCGCGGCCTGAATTCGCCCTGGTCCTGAGCGGCGGCGGCTCACGGGGTCTCTCCCAGATCGGCGTCCTGAAGGCGCTCGAAGAGGCGCACCTCAAACCCGACCTCATCGTGGGGTCGAGCATGGGCGCCATCATCGGCAGCCTCTATGCCGCCGGCTACTCTCCGGACAGCATCCTTCACATCGCCCGCTCGGTGGATTGGAACAACGTCATCGCCAATACCGCAAAGCGAAGCAGTCTCTTCGTCAGCCAGAAGGCGGAGCCGGTCGATTACCTCTTCGAACTCCGCCTCAGCGACCGTTTCGAACCGCTTCCGCCAAGTTCGATCTCCCACGGCCAGGTTTTCTTCGACCTTCTGAGCCCGCTCCTCGCCCCTGCCCAGTTCCGGGCGCACATGCAGTTCGACAGCCTGCCGATCCCGCTGCGCATCGTCGCGACCGACGTCCTGTCCGGCGAACGCGCCATATTTACTCACGGCAATATCGCCGCCGCCGTCCGGGCATCCTGCGGCGTTCCGCTCGCCTTCTCCCCGGTACGCCTCGATACCATGCTCCTCATGGATGGGGGGCTTGCCGCCAACCTGCCGGTGGATATTGCCGCAATGGAGCATCCCCGGGTCATTCTGGCGGTTGATGTCACCTCCCCGCTCTGGCGTATGAATGACCTCGAAAATCCGGTACGCCTGATGGACCAGGTCATTTCCATCGGCATGAAGCACCAGCGGGAGACCCAGAAGAGCAGGGCCGACCTGCTCATCGTCCCGAACCTGAAAGGGTACTACAACACGGATTTCAGCCGGATCGATTCACTGGTGGCCATCGGCTACGCGTGCATGCGACACAACCTCGATTCGCTGTCGAAACTCCTGGCCGTTCATACCGCCGGTGCAGCGGGAACGCCGCTGCCGCACCTGCGCTGGGTCGGCACGAGAAAAGAGGTCAGCCGGGCCGTCGACAGCGCGCTGCATGCCGCTCCTCCCGAACTCGCCTGCGCGGGGGACTATCTCCCCGCCCTGCAGCAGTCGCTTGCCCGGAGCGGGTACGGCTTCGGCAGGGTCGCCATCGTCTCCCGGGAGAGCGACACCGTCACGGCGAAGGCCGATCCCGGCACCATCCGGGACGTCGAGGTTTCGGGGAACGACAAAACGTCCACGCACCTCATCGCGACCATCGCCGGGCTCCATTCCGGCGAGGTACTCTCTCCCGCCCTCCTCCACGGCGCGATTTCATCCGTCTACGGCACCAACCTTTTCGATAATGTAAACATCGACATGGATACCGGCCGCAACGTGCGCATCATGGTCGACGAAAAGAATTACTGGCGCGTCAGGATGGGGCTGCGGTACGATGAATTCTACCTGGGTGAAGGGTACATCGAACCCGCGTACGAGAACCTTTTCGGACGCGACATCTGCGCGAGCCTCCACCTGCAGTACGGGCTCAGGCGCGAACGTTACGCGCTGGAGTTCGACGAAAACCACCCGCTCTCCCGGAATTTCGCGAATTTTGCCAAGTTGCAGTTTTACTCCTCCTCGGAACAGATCGTCAGCGACACCACCGCGACCACCGGGACCACGCTGACCGGGCAGGATACCGTCCTCCTGGAGAGGGTGGACAACCTGGCGAAATACGGCGGCCTGGCACTCCTCGGGATTCAAATCGGGCGATCGGCGATGCTCTCCGGCGGAATCAACCTCGAGTTTTACAAGATCCGTTCGAACGATCTCAGCGTGTTCAACGACGTCCTGGGATTGAAGTTCGTCCCGGACGCCCTGCTGCGGCTCACTATTGACAACCTTGACAACGCCGCGTTCCCGACCTCGGGCGGCAAGTCGTTTTTCTCCATCGACGGAACGAGTAAGAACATCGGGGACACGCTGGACTACCTGAAGTTCGACGCCAGCATGGGCAGGGTCGTCACGGTGTTGCACCAACACACGTTTTCCGCCCAGGTGCGCTTCGCCTGGTCGACCAACCCGCTGCCCGAAGTCGAGCAGTACTACCTGGGCGGCTCGTTCACCGAGGAGGCGAACCAGGATGTCGATATCTACGATTATGTCCCCTTCTGCGGACTCGAACCGCGGGCGTTGAACGGCGACATCCTCGGCCTTGCGCACCTGGGGTACCGTTACGAAATGCGAAAGAACTTTTACCTGACCGCAACGGCCGACTGGGGAAATGTCTGGAGCAGGCAGGCCGCCCCGCAGATGCCGCAGATGCTGACGATCCGGGAGTTCGCCGACAACGCGCCCCTCGGCCTTGGCGCCGGACTCGCCGTCGAAACCATCGCCGGACCGATCAGGGTAAGTTACGGAAGGCTGGTGCACGACTTTTCCCAGCGGGGGATTCTGGCGAGCAACCAGTTGTATTTCTCCTTTGGTCATGATTTTTAAGCCGGGCCCGGCGCAAAGGTGGCGCGATTCTGCCCGTTAATGTATCTTGTCTACTGATATCCGGTACCGGGGCCCTCCCATGCGACTCACCATAGCCAATAAACTCTTCATCGGCTTCCTTTGCGTCATCGTTCTCAACGCGGTCTATTTCATCCTGGTGAATAAACCGGGAAGGATCGGCGAGGCCGTTTTCCTCCTCGGACGGCAGAACGATCTGGGCGACCGCCTGATGCTGCTGAAAACGCTCCAGCGCGACCGTGAAGCCGCCGCCCTGCGGTACGAAAAAACGGCGCAGCGTGAGCGGCCGGCGTCTTTCCGCGACGACGGCCGTGTCGCAACCGGACTGCTCGATACGCTCCGCGGCCTGGCCGACTCCATGGTCCGGCTCGATGCGATACTGCTCCCTCCCGACGAGTACGGAAGCATCCGCCTCGCTTCCGCGACCCTGGCCGATCTCCTCCGCTCCGTCGATTCGGCCGGCGGATCCTGGTCGGCGCTTTTCGAACGGCTGATCCGGCTTCGCGATCCGCACTGCAGCTTCAAGTGGAGCTTCAGCGAGCCGATGCTCATCGGCGCCGTCGACAGCGCGGCCGCGATCCTGGACGGTAAAATCGATTCCGCACTCTCGCTCGCGGGCCACCTGTCCGGCGAGCGGACCGCCCTGATCGGCGTCGAACTCTCGCGCGAAAAGCGGGCGGGCCTCGCCGCCATGCTGTTCCTGACGGTCTTCTCGGTCCTCTTCGGCCTTGTTTTTTCGCGGACCATCACCACGTCGCTGCGCCGGCTCAAGGAGTCGGCGGGAAGCGTCGGGCGGGCGGATTTCAACGTCAACCCGGAAGGCTATCCCGACGATGAAACCGGCGACCTCGCCGCCGCGTTTTTCGATATGGCGGTCAGCCTGCGCAAGAAGCAGGAGGAGCTCATACGGTCCAGAGAGCTCGCCGCGATCGGCGAAATCGTGGCTTCGGTCAACCATGAAATCAACAACCCGCTCATGATCATTTCCGGCAACGCGCAGTTTCTCGAAATGAGCATGGCGGAGTATCCGGAGAGCATGCGGGTGCGGGTACGGGCGATCCTTCACGAAACCGAGCGTATCGCCCGCATCACGAAAAAGCTCCGTGAAATCAAGAGCCCCCTTTCCGGCAACGGCCCGGCTGCACCTCCCCCTTCAACGACGGCGGACACCCGATGAGTAAATTGTCTTTGCGTAAGGAACTTCTTCCCTTCAAAACCATCATCGTCAAGATCGGCTCGCGAATCCTCACCGCGCCGGGCGGCGCGGAACGTATCGAAGGGCTGGTCGAAGACTGCGCGACCCTCCATGCCTCCGGCATACGGGTGGTCGTCGTGTCGTCGGGCGCGATCGCCCACGGCATGCAGGCGCTCAGGCTGACGAAGCGCCCGACGACGATTCCTTTGCAGCAGGCATGCGCCAGCGTCGGCCAGAACCGGCTCATGAACGTCTACCAGGCATGCTTTGCCCGCCACGACATCCTCATCGGCCAGGTGCTGCTCACCTGGGACGATCTCCGCAGCAAGAAGCGCTACCTGAACCTGCGCAATACGATGTTCCAGCTCCTCGAACACGGCATAATTCCTATAGTCAATGAAAACGACTCGGTGGGCGTCGACGAGATCCGCTTCGGCACCAACGACATCCTCGGTGCGCAGATGGCGATCCTGGCGCAGGCCGAGGTGTTCGTGAACCTGACCGACGTGGGCGGGCTTTTCGACCGCAACCCCCTCACCGACCCCGGCGCGGTGCACATCCCGCTGGTGCGGCAGATGTCCGACACGCTCCAGAAGCTCGCGGCCGACCGCACGAGCGAGATCAGCGTGGGCGGCATGAGCTCCAAGCTCAAGGCCGCCGAGATCGTCATGCGGGCGGGAATCTTCTGCATCGTGGGAGACGGCTTCTCCCACCGCCTGTCGGAGGTCCTGGGCAACGAGTCGTGCTCGACCGTCTTTCTCCCCTCCACAAAGAAAATGTCCTCGCGCCGCAGCTGGATGGCGTTTTCCGGCATGCCCCAGGGATCGCTGACGCTTGACGAAGGGGCGGTCTCCGCGATAATCGACAAGGGCAAGAGCCTTCTCCCCGCGGGCGTCAAAAGCATCGGCGGCTCCTTCAAGGCCGGGGACAATGTCGACCTGCGGACGCCGGAGGGCGTCGTCGTCGCCCGGGGCCTGGTCAACTACTCGGCCGACGACCTCCGCCGGATTCTTGGCTGTAAAACCGCCGACATCGCCGGGCGTATCGGCCGCAAGGAGTTCGACGAGGCCGTTCACCGGGACAACCTGGTGGTGCTGTGAGTGGTGGGGGAACCGATCCAGCCGCCCTTGGTGGGGGAACCACCTTGCGGTGGTTCCCCCTGGCTCCCGGCCGCGCGAAACGCGCGTCCTGGGGCGACCCGCCTTTTTTCCTGAAGCCTGACGCCTGAGGTCTGAAGCCTTCTTTCCTTGTCACTTCTCCCGCGGAGAGGTATAATCACCTGTCGGAAGTTACTCCCGGTACCCTTTCAAAAAAGGACCGTTCCCATGCCCGCCGCAACCGTCGCCAAAACACAAAAAAAAGACACCGCCGTCCCGCCGAAAGAAGCTCCGGATCCCACCCTCGTGACCTTTTCGCGACGACAGTGGCTGAATTTTTTCATCCGGGGCAACCATGTAAAGCTCAGCGATGAATTCATCCGGGTCCTGAATCATTTCCGGGCCTTCATCTACTTCAACCTTCCGGCCGACCGCAGGGCCTTCATCAACGATTTCGTCGAAAATTTCCTCTATTTTTTCTGCCACCCCGATTTCAAGATCCCGCAAAGCCATATCGGGGCCTTCCTCGCCCTGCAGCCGGTCATCGCCAACGTCGTCGCCCTTTCCGATTTCGGAACGACGACGCCGTGGGTACTTCGCCTTTCGCAGGATAACAGGAACTTTTTCAAGCTGCTCGTCCTGCACAATGTCCGGACCGAGATCGCCATCGACCCGGCGCGCTATTTCGAGCTCGCGCCCGAGTTCGCGTCACGGTGGTGGTGCTATTACTGGGTCTCCGCGGCGGCCTTCTGCCGGAAGGAGACGCATGAAAAAATCAGGCTTCACCTGAAAAACCTCGATGACCGTTTCACGCTGATCGGCGATAACTCGCGGCTCAGCTACTTTCCGGTGACCTATATCGCCCCCGAGTGCGAACGGATCGCCAAGGAGCGGCTGAACAGGCTTGCCGCCGCCGCGTTTGCCAACGTGGAGATCCGGAACAGGCCGGCCCGGAAAAAAATCGCGATTGTTTCGGGCCGCTGGTACCGGTGCGCCGTTTACACAAGCCTCGCGCCGCTCATACGGTCCCTCGCGGGTGTTTACGATATTACGCTCGTCAACTTCGGGACAAAGGAGCAGGATATCGAGGATCGGGCAATGTTCGAACGCATCATCCCCATCGCCATGAAGAACCACCAGATGGATTTGTCCGCACTCCAGGACAACGAATTTTCCGCGGCCATCTATCCGGACATCGGGATGAATGCGGAAAGCATTTTCATGAGCAACATCCGGCTCGCCCCGGTCCAGGTCGCCATGTACGGTCACCCGACGAGCACCTGGGGCTCGAAGATCGACTACTTCATCGGCGGCCGCAAGGTCGAGGACGCCGCCAGGGCAACCGCGAACTACAGCGAACGGCTGGTCCTCATCCCCGGCATGGGGGTGTATCCGGTCTACCCGGATGATTTTGCCGTGCCGACGGAGGCCGCGCCCGAAGATCCATTCTATATCAACTGCGGCTGGACCGCCCAGAAGGTCTCATGGCCGCTGCTCGATGCCCTGGCCGAGGTACGTGCACGGGCGTCGAAGCGCGTGGTGTTCAGGATTTTTCCCGGCCGGGCACTCACGGACAACAACGGGTTTATTCCCTTCGTGAAGGATATCCATTCCATCCTCGGAGCACAGGCCGTCCAGGTCTTCCCTAACTTTACGCGGATAGAATATCTGACCGAGCTGTGCCGGGGCGCTATTTCCCTCGACTCCTATCCCTTCGGCGGGTTCAATACGGTGATCGATGCGCTGTACTGCAAAAAGCCCATGGTGGTGTGGGAGGGAGACCGCGCCTTCAACCGGTTCGGTGCGGCGACGCTTGACATTGTGGGCATGCCCGAGCTTATCGCCCGTACCCGGGAGGAGTACATCGCCCTCACCCTCCGGCTGATCGACGACGACGATTTCCGCCGCTCGATGCAGGAACGCGCCGGAGCGATCGACCTGAAGCGGTCCTTTGCCACCCACGAGGATCCGCGATACTACCGCAAGGCGATTGATTACCTTATTGAAAATAATGAGAATTTAAAAAATAACGGATCCCGGGAACCGATACTGATAGAATAAAGCAACGTCAAAAGCAATCCCCCGGTTTCGCCGCCCCCTTGGTAAGGGGGATAGATTTTGATAATAGTGGCTCAAGATAGTGAGCCCCTACGGGTCGTCTCCTAATTCATATCTTTTTTTTCGCCTATGACTTTTTTTGAGGTCCCCTGAAGACACCCGTGTTTCTCATTTAAGATGCGGGCTGTCCACACCGAGGGGGCAGCGGAATACCGGCCGCTTCGGCCGGTATGAAGCGAGGGGGAGACTTCCCCCCTTAAATTGCTTTTCGCTTTTGACGTTTAATTTTTTCCCTCAAGTATTTCCCGGAAATGCCGATAGAATAATGGGGAGAGGCATACCCTGCCGCAATCGGGGCACGGACGATGCTTTGACCAATAGCAATTCATCGGGGCCCTTTCCGCACCTTCCGCATGGAGCAGGGACGCATGCCTTCACGCGATATCGATCCGATCTGTCTCATCATACCCCCTTCGGTTTTCCTCATCGATGAACGGGTATTTCCAAGCCTCGGGATCCTGAAGATCGCCGCGGTGCTGGAAAACGCCGGCCGTTCGGTCGAGGTACTCGACCTTTCGGGCATCACGAATTACCGTACCGCGGTCCACGATTATGTCGTCGCAAGCGATTGCGGCATATTCGGCATCACCGCTTCGACGCCCCAGATGCCGCAGGTAATGGCCGTCGTCAACACTATCCGCACGCTGCGGCCGGGCGCGAAAATCATACTGGGCGGTCCGCATGTAACGTTGACCCATACGGCGGCGAAGAAGGAACGGAGCCGCGGAACACCGGGCAGGGCGGCCGAAGCGCTGCGCAGCCTGGAGGCCGCGTTCGATGTCCTGGTGAGCGGCGACGGCGAGAAGGCGATCTTCGTCGCGCTGCGGGACGATGCCTCACGCATCGTCGATGCCGATGAACTGCATTCGCCGCTCTTTCTCAGCCGCGAGGAACTCACCGCGTCGCCCTTTCCCGCGCGTCACCTGATCGATCTGTCAACCTACGACTACTCGATCGACGGGGAGCCGTCGACCAGCATCATCGGGCAGCTCGGCTGCCCCTTCTCCTGCGGCTTCTGCGGCGGCCGCGAGTCCCCGTGCCTGCGCATGGTCAGGATCCGCTCGACCGACAGCATCATCCGGGAGATCGCCTCGATTCACGAGCGCTACGGGTATACGGGGTTCATGTTTTACGACGACGAACTTAATGTCAATCCGCGCTTCCCTGACCTCCTCGACGGCCTCATCACGCTGCAGATTAAACTCGGGAGGACCTTCCACTTCAGGGGGTTTGTCAAGGCCGAGCTGTTCAACGACCGGCAGGCGGGCGCAATGTACCGGGCGGGGTTCCGCTGGATCCTGTCGGGCTTCGAGACCGGATCCGTGCGCATCCTCCGGAATATCAATAAGCGGGCGACACGGGAGGACAACTCCCGCTGCGTCGCGGTTGCGCGGGAACACGGAATCAAGGTCAAGGCGCTGATGTCGCTCGGCCATCCCGGCGAATCCGCCGCGACGATCGATGAAACGCGCTCCTGGCTCATGGAGGCCGCTCCCGACGACGTGGACGTTACGATTATTACCCCCTACCCCGGCAGCGCGTACCACGACCGTGCCGTTCAGGTACCGGGATCGCGGGGCGAATGGGTCTATACCGTGCCGGCGACCGGCGACCGGCTCTACAGCGAAGAGATCGACTATGCCGCCACATCGGTTTACTATAAGGGCGACCCGAACGACGGCTACCGCGCCTTCATCCGCACCGATACCCTTTCGCCGGACGCGATTGTCGCCGCGAGACAACTACTCGAACGGGAGATCCGGGATACGCTGTCGCTCCCGTCCCCGTCGGGTGCCGCCGCATTGCACTACGAGCATTCGATGGGCCAGTCGGCCCTGTTGCCGCGCCACATCCTGAAACCCGCGCGCGTCGCCATGGTCGCGTAAATTCCGCTTTCGATACACTTACCCGTGCGATAGCTCCGCAACACCGAGTGCGAGGATCCGCTCCTTCGCCTTGTCGGCCGCCTGCACCCACGTATGCCGCCGCCGGATCACGGTACCTGCCCGGCCGCCCGTCGCCGCCGCCTCGCCGCGGTGGTCGTACACGTACCGCATATGACGGCGCAGATCGAGCATATCCGGCAGTATCCAGAAGGGGTTGGCGACCGTCGGCAACCCGCCGGCGGAAGCCGCCGGAAGCTTTTCGAGAGAACATTTGACGAGATACGCGGTATTTTCATCAGTGAAATCGCGCGCCGCGCCCGCGCCGGTGACGATCACCGGCCTGCCGCATGCCATGGCTTCGGCGATCGGCAGGCCGTACCCTTCGGATCGGTACGGGTGAACGTAGCAGTCGCAGGCGGTATAGAGTCCGGGGAGCGCGGCGGGCGGCAGGTCGTCGGTGAGATAGATGAGGGGCGCGATATCGGTACGCTCCGCCAGCGCCGCTATTCTTTCGCCGAGCCCGCCGCCGTAGACCCGGGAGCCCTTGATAATCAGGCACACGCGCTCGGACCGGTCGAATTCGCCCGCATAGGCATTGACAAGGATGTCGATGCCTTTCCGCAGCGTGGCGCCGCCGTTGAAAAAGAAACAGAAGCGGTCGCCGGCGACGTCCCGCATCCGCGCGCACGGCGCGGCGTCCGGATGGAACCGGGCGGGATCGACGCCGAGCGGAATCACCCGGATGATTTTTTCGTCAATCCCCGAGGCGCGGTAGCATTCGCGCAGGTAGTCGGTGTAGACCCATACTTCGTCGACGAACTGCGGAATTTTTTCGACCCATTCGATAGGCAGGGAGCCGTATTCCCAGGGCTGGAACAGGACGAACGCACCGCATGCCGGCCGGGAAAAATCCGGCGGCCATCGGTGACGGATGAGCACGTCCGGGACGACATGCGGCGGCTTGAGGACCGGCCGCAGCGCCGCAAACTCCGGCGAGGCATCGATGGAAAACTGATCGGCCTCATAGGGGATGTGGCAGACGTCGAATCGGCGGTCGCCGGCAAAGGCCAGGAGCATCTCGCGGTTGACCATCCCGAGGCTGTGGTGAACGAACAGGGAGCCTTCCCAGTTGACCTTCAGCGAGGCCGGCATTCGTTGTCCGTTCCTTTCCCTGCGGGCGACGGCTAGGCCGGAGTGCCGTTCCCGATGGGCAGGAATAGTACGAACTCCGCCCCGGCGCCCTGAACCGAGCTCGCTTCGATAAAGCCGCCGTGCCGCTTCATGATGGCATAGGCGATGGAGAGTCCAAGCCCCGCGCACGCGGATTTGGTGGTGAAAAACGGATCGAATATGCGCGGCAGGTCGCCCGGCGCGATCCCGGTCCCGGTGTCGGCAAAGGAGACGCGGCAGTAGTCGCCTCCCGCGAGGGCGAAGTGTCCGCCCGGCGCGATGGATTGATTTCCGGCGATAACGGAAAGCTTCCCGCCTTCCGGCATGGCCTGAACGGCGTTCCGGACCAGGATGGTGATGACCTGTGCCAGCTGCCGCTCATCCGCCTCAAGGAGCGGCGGCACGCCGTCGAGGGCGAATTCGGCGGCGACCGGCGATTCACCAATGGCAATGATGACGGAATTTTTGAGGATGCGGGCGAAATCCAGCGGTTTTTTGCCGGGCGCCGAAACCCGCGTGAAGGCGAGCATCTGCTGCATGAGCCCGGTGGAGCGCTGCACCGCGGCGCTTGCCTTGTCACAATAGAGCGTCACCTTGTCCGGACAGGCGGCCTCGGTCGAGGCCATCTCGATATACCCCAGGGCAACGGTAAGAAGGTTCTTGAAATCGTGGGCAATGCCCCCGGCCAGAAGCGCCATCGCCTCCAGCCGCTGCTCCAGCGCCTGCTGTTCGATCGGCCCCATGTACTTTCCCTTCGATGAGTTAACGGTCCACCCTACAGGGAACGGTTTACGGTACGGCCCCGATCATGCGACAAGACAGCGTCTTCCGTCGAATCCGGGGCTTCCGCACTCATTCTACCGCGACGTAGTGGAAATTGCCACCTTTTCTTTTACCGGGATGAGCCGTACCGGATAATCGACCACCTCGGAGGTCGTGATCGCCCGTTCCCCGGTGTACCAGCCCCACCATTTGTGCAGCATGTCCGTGAGCGTGACGACGGCCAGAAACGCCATGCAGAGGACGAGCAGCGCATCGAGACGGAAGGTAAACGCCGCGCTCGCCGTCGGGGCCGAGAATGCGCCGGCGCCGAATATCGCCGCGAGCTTCCAGGCGGCGGTCAGGGTGGTCGCGAACATGAAACACATCGGCACCAGGGTGACCCACGCGTATTTCGCGAGGCCGGCCTTGAGGATAATGGTGGTGCCGATTCCGAGGGCGATCGCGGCGAGAAGCTGGTTGGCGACGCCGAACATGGGCCAGATGGTCGCCACGCTGCCGGTGTAAATAAGGTACCCCCAGGCGACCACCACGACCGCGCTCATGGCGAGGTTGCCGGGCAGCCAACGCAGCTCCCCGAGAGGACGGTAGACCCGTCCGCCGAGCTCCTGGAGCAGGAAGCGGGCGACGCGGGTTCCGGCATCGACCGTGGTCAGGATGAACAGCGCCTCGAAGACCAGCGCAAAGTTAAACCAGTAGGGCATGAGGCTTTTCATGCCCGGAATGTGGGACAGGATGGTCGACATGCCGACCGCAAGCGAGACCGCGCCGCCCGGCCGATGGGCGACATTCACCCCCACAAGCGCCGACAGCTCGTGGATCCGGGCAACCGGAAACCCGACCGAGGCGAGCCGGTCGAACCCCCAGGTACTGTTGATCGCGAAGTAGTCGCCTGGAATCAGGATCGAGGCGGCGATGAGCGCCATCATCGAAACGAACCCCTCGGTCAGCATGGCGCCATAGCCGATGAAACGAACCTGGCCCTCCGAGGTAATCATCTTCGGCGTGGTGCCCGAGGCGATGAGCGCATGGAACCCTGAAATCGCACCGCAGGCGATCGTGATGAACATGAACGGAAAGAGCGTGCCCGGAATGACCGGCCCGCCGCCGTGCACAAAGGGGGTCAGCGCAGGCATCTGCAGGACGGGTGCCATGAAGAGCACGCCGAGCGCCAGAAGCAGTACGGTCCCGATCTTCATGTAGGTCGACAGGTAGTCGCGCGGACAGAGAAGCATCCAGACCGGGAGCACGGAGGCGAGGAATCCGTAGGCGGCAAGCGCGATGATGATCGCCTTGTCGCCATGGTTGAAGAGCGGGGCGAGGAACGATCCGGGGATGAAATGGCCGCTTGCGACCGCGGCAAGAAGCAGCGGGACGCCGAGCAGACTCACCTCGCCGACCCTGCCCGGCCGGATTTTCCTCAGGTAGAGGCCCATCAGGAGCGCGATGGGAATGGTCAGGAAGATCGTATAGGTGCTCCAGGGGTTGTTCCGGAGCGCATTGACCACGGAAAGCCCGAGACCGGCCAGCGCGACAATGATGATGAAGATGACCGCAATCGAGGTGGCGAGCCCCCCCACCGGGCCGATCTCGTCGGCCGCGATCCGCGCCAGGGACCGGCCGTTACGCCTTACCGAGGCGGCGAGGATCACCATGTCGTGAACGGCGCCCGCCATCGCGGCCCCGACGAGGATCCACAGAAAGCCGGGAAGGTAGCCGAACTGCACCGCAAGCATGGGGCCGATGAGCGGTCCGGCACCGGCGATCGCGGCGAAGTGGTGGCCGAAAAGTACCCATTTATTCGTCGGATCGAAATCCGCGCCGTCCTGAAGCCGGATTGCCGGGGTTCGGTTGCGGCTATCGAGGCAAAGGACCTTTGCGGCAAGAAAAGCCCCGTAGAACCGGTACATGAGGACGTAGAAGCAGGCGGACGCCGTGACGATCCAGAGCGCGTTCACCTTTTCCGCCGGGTTGATGATCCGCACCACCACCGCGACGGAAAAGGCAGCGGCAAGGGCGAGAACGATCCAGATTGCTTTGATGAGGACCTTCATGAGCGGAAAACCTTTCAGAGAGTCAATTACACGGAAGTTATAAAATAAATCGTGATACCGGCGACTCTGCGCCGGCATATATATTTCGTTATATGACGAATTATAAAAATATGCCGGGACCCGCAATGAACTCCTTTATTGCCATCGCCAAAGCGCTCTCCGACGGTAACCGTGTCCGGGCATTGCTTGCTCTCAGGGCGGGCGAACTCTGCGTCTGCCAGATAATCGAGCTGCTCAAGCTCGCGCCTTCGACCGTGTCAAAACATATGTCGATCCTGAAACAGGCCGGTCTCGTGGAATCCCGCAAGGAGGAGCGATGGATTTATTACCGCCTGCCCGCCGCCACCGATCAAACCGAAATGACCAGAAAGGCGCTGAAGCTGGTCGTTGCATCGCTTGGTCTGGACACTCAGGGCATCTCCGACCGGCAGCGGCTTGCCGACATTCTCGGCGCGCCCATCGACCGCCCGACCATAGGGGA